>CALXKA010000039.1 GCA_944388765.1 uncultured Clostridia bacterium | reverse complement strand
TGAAAGTATCTATAATATTTTTTGGTTGAGACATTTTCTCAAATGATTTATTAAGACATTATCACAAATGAATCAGATTATAATAAATATATCTACTTTTTTCTCTTTACTTTTAAATTAATATGTGATACAATCACAAAAAAATCAAAGTAAGGAGTGCTTTTATATGAGTTCAAATTCAGATAATGCATCTACTACTTTGGCAGAAAATAAGGTTCTTATCTTATATATATTAAATCTTATTGATAACGACTTCAAACAAGATGACTTATTTAAAATAATATCATCTATTAATGACATTAACTATTTTTATTTTAAACAAATATTAACAGATTTAATTGATTCCAAATTAGTAGGCACTTATACAAAAGAAGAAGAACCAGTAATCAGAATTACATCTGAGGGAAAAAATGCATACTTTTTAACAAAAGATGTACTTCCTGGAATTATGAAATTAAAAGCTGACAATATTTTTGAAAAAGAATTTTCTAATATTGAAGAAGAGTCTTCCATTATTGCTGAATTTACACCAAGAAATGAAAACGATTATATAATAAAATGCAAAATTGTTGAAAATAATGAAACAATATTTGAAGTAAAAACCTTTGTTGGTTCACGTGATAGAGCTAAACGTATTGTTGATAATTGGAATAAAAATGCAACAACAATCTATCCTAAAATTTTAAATATTTTATTAGATGATAATTTAGGAAAATAGAAAAGACCATCTTGAATTTTATATTCAAGGTGGTCTTTTTATATCATCTTACTAGACATATTAAGGAAAAAATAAATATTCTTGTAATAACATCCATAAACAAATAATAATTTACACATTTTATTCCAAAATTATTAATTTTATCAAAACCGCTTACTAATTTCTCTATTTCTTTTTTAGTAGATATTTTTTGTTCTTCCATATATTCTTTTGCTAAAAATCTTGCTTTTATCATTGCATCATTTTCCAGATAAATCCTAACAACTAAATATACAAGTCCAAACATCATTAATATTGATAAAAATATCATTTTATATGGTAAAATTCTAAATAATGCTAATATAGAAACTACTAAAAAATATAGTATATAGATATTAGAAAAAATAAAATTAAACCATAACAACTTTTTATCTTGAATAGAATGTAAACATTCATGTGCTATTGTTTGAATCCTAGTATAACTTTTCTGTATATCTGCAATCATAATCTTATTTGTAGTAACTATATATAAACTATTTTCTGCATTATTATTTTGTTCGATTTTGACATTTTCATTATTTAATTTTTTCAAGTATGCTTTACAAATATCTATATTAGAAGGATATTTTTTAGCTAACTCATCTAATTCATCATCTTTTCCTATATTTTCTAATTCTTTTTGTTTATATCCAAATATTAATTTTAATATTCCTAATAATATTAATGAAACTATTCCTATTACTATAAATTCCATTTTATATTTCTTCCTTTATTATATTACAACTTATTATTGCATTACATCTTTTATTGCTTCACCAATAATTTTATTAACATCTGCTATTACAATATTAAATTTAGTTTCAGCTTCAAAAAATTTTTTAGCATCATCAATTTCAACTAATTCACTATACAAATCTTGCATTTTTTTATATTTTTCTTCATCTCTTTTTCCTGTTTGCATAGTTTCTAATTGTACTTCATATCTCATTTTTTCAAAATCAGACATCCTTTTTTTTAGCTCAGTATTTAAGTTTAAAGCTTGTTTTGCCATTTTATAATTCACATATTCTTCTGATTGTTTTATTTCTTGTGCTAATCTATTTGCTGTATCATAAATATTCATTTTATCACTTCTCCTTCTACATATTTGTATTACTACTTTCACTGCTTGTCGTTCCTGTTCCTTCTATAATAACTCTTGCAGCAATTGGACAAATATTAACAAATGTATTTCCATCATTTACATCTATTTCATTTCCTTGCAAGTCTTGATAAGTAGTCACTTCATCTCTTGCCTCTTTTATACATTTAATTTTTATTGCTTTTCCATTTGTAATATAGTACCCATCAAATGTTCCTATATTTTTAAGTCCTTGTCTTCCTTTGTTTTCACTATCATTTAATGTATAATTATCGCAAAAAGTTATTATAATATTCTTTGTTGTAATAGGTTCTTCTGTATCCCAATCAGTTTGTAAGTCATTTCTTGCATATCTTTCATATACTTTATTTTCTTCATCATATACATACTCTACAGTTTGAAGTTGTGAATGTGGTATAGTAATACTAAAAGCATCTTGCCCATCTTCTAAATTAACCTCATCTGTAACATAATTTAATACACTTTCTTTGTTAGATGTCATTTTATATTTTTTATTTTTAGCTGATTGTATTAACTTTTCCATACTTGTAACAGCATTATGTGGTGCAGCTTTATCTTTAACTCTCCAAAAAGTAGTTCCATCTTCTGATATACCATCTATTTCATCTATACTATATCTTTTTATATCACTAGAAGCCTGTGGGCTCTCTCCAAAGTGAGTATAAATAGCATCATTTTCCATAGCATAATCTAAGAAATAATGTCTAGCACTTCTAACAGGTCCTATTTTTTCAACATCGGCTCCTTTAAATAAAGCCATTAGTCTTGTTTCTCCTCCTTCTACTATTATTTCATAAATCATATATGCTTTTTGCAATCCTGCTTGTGGCCAAGCATCACTATGATTATCTATCATAACAGCAATAGGCCTATAATCACCACTAAATATTTGTACTTTCTTTTCTTCTTCAAGTTCTGCAACTAATACATTCTCTTCTTCTGATGCTACTTCTTTATTATTTTTATCTTGTATTATTTTATATGCTAAAACTCCCCCTGCTACCAAAACTAAAATTACTAAAATAATAATTAAAGCTTTAACTCCTCCTCGTTGCATGTCTTTCTCCTTCCTATATTAGTTTTCCTTACTTATTTTCAACTTTCCTAATATTTTTTCTTCTTTTGCTCTCATTTCTTTTTTATCTTCTTCCTCAATATGATCATATCCCATTAAATGATAAAAACCATGAACAACCATATAACTTAACTCTCTTTCAAAACTATGTCCATATTCAATAGCTTGTTCTTTAACCTTATCTATTGATATAATTATATCTCCTAACATGTCTTCATTTTCAAATTGTTGTTTTTTTATCATTTCATCTAACTCGTCCATTGTAAACATAGGAAAAGAAAGCACATCAGTTGCTTTATCAATTTTTCTATATTCCCTATTAACTTCTCTGATTCTTTCAGGTGTAGTTAATATCACTGTAATACACAATTTTGACTTTTCTAAATTTTCTTCTTTAAAGCACTGTGACAATACTTTCTTTATTACTTCATTATATTCTTTATTTTCTTCTATTTCTTTATAAATAATCTCATACATGTTATGCTACTTCCTTAATTTTTGTATATTTACCTTCTGATTTACAAGTATTACTTATTTGTTTCATAACACCATAATCAACCAATTTTCTTTTATAATATTTCATTAATTTTGAATAATCTATCTTTCCATTATCTAAATTCTTAATATCATTTTTTATAAATAATATTTCTTTTTGTTTTACATATTCTATAAAATCAGTTTCTTTTAATTTTAATATGTCTTGATATTTTTTCCAAAACTCTTTATATTGATCTCTTTCTTTTGGTGATTCCCAATATACTTTTGTTGATAAAAGTTTGACATTATAATCTTCTATTAGATTAATCAACATAGAATATGCTTTTTCCCTTTTTGTTGCAATCTTTGTATCTTGTACTAAACTTCTTGCATCTTTTAATAATTTTTCATAACATTGTTCTGCAACAATTAATGGCAAACTATGTGTAAATAATTTTCTACTAATTCCAAGTAATATCATATTTTTTTCAATATTATCTTTTGTGTCTAACTTTCCAACAGTATAACTTTCAAATTTTTCATATTCTGAAACAATGCTTTTCAAATTTTGATCTTCGTTTAATTCTAATTTTAATGATAATATGTTTTGTATATAATCTTCTAATGTATAAAATATTTTTGTATATATCCATTCTTTTGTAGAATCATAATTGTTTATATTATCAGCAACTTTTATTGAATAATTTTTTAAAATAGATTTATATAAAGAATCCATTTTTGAAACATAAAATTTTTGATACTTTTCTTTTATTTTTTCTTTACTACTTAATTTAATTCCTTCATAATCTAATTCTAATAAATATTTTTGTTTTCTATATTTATATTCTGCATATTCATTTTCTTTTAAACTTGTTACCTCATAGTATTTTGACAATGCATTTTGTTCGAATTCAGATGCAGTATTATTTTTTACTTTTTTATAAATTGAATCCATTACATATTTATCAAGTGCCGTTAAATAAGCTTCATAACAAGAATCATATTTTTTTTCTATATCCTCTTCGTTATAATTTTCCTCTGATATATAATTTTCATATGCTTTTATTAAACTATTTCTTTTTATTGATATAAGCATTCCATTTATTCCTATTTTTGTAGGTATCAGGATTTTAGTTAATGTATTTGTTATTTTATTAAAAAAAGTTTTATCTGCTCCTGTAATTCTAAGGCTTCTTTCTTCCATTGTCATCATCCCTTCAAAATACAATTTTTTCATTTGTACCTATGTTTTCTAATACTTCATATGTCACATATACATTTACCCCATCTTCTTCTACATAGGTATTAACATTTTTATTTACGATTGATTCTTTATTTTCAATTTCTCTTTCTAATTCTTCTTCTAATTGTTGTATCCCTATATTTTTAGCTTCTTCTATTTCATAGTTTTTTTGTACTTCTTTTACTTCTTTATTTGTAATCTTTATGATTGAAATTGGTAAATAGAAATTAGAAAATAGTTTTATTTTATTTTCAGTTTCTATTGTATCATAAATTTCAAATTTTGAAAGCTTTTTTGACAAATTTATTTTAAAATTATTAAATTTTATTTGATATTTATTTTCGACTTCACCTGTTTCTTGCCTTTCCGTAGTGTTATAACTTATCTTTTTATTTTTTGTATACCAAACTTTTGCTTCTATCTCTCCTTTTGCATGAACATATCTTATTCCTGTATATTTTCCTTCCATCCATCCTGATATCAAAGTATCTCCAACATTTACAGTATCTCCGAACCTTTACGTTTGCCGTTCCTTCTTGTGCATTTATTTTAGTTATAATTCCTGCCTTGTCTGAAATAATACTACAATATTCACTATCATCAATAATTTCTGGCTTTTCATCTGATTTAACTAACTTCACAATTGCATTTGTTCCTTTAAGTTCTATTCCCATCCATGCAATATCATTTCTTTTCAGCCTAATTTCATTAATTACATTTTTTGTATCTATACTACTTTTTAATTTTCCAATGTCCAATCCTACTTCTTTTAAGTCTTCCCTTATATTTTCTATTTCTCTTTCATCTTCTACTTGAATATCCACATTCCATACAAAATTTGAGGATAAAATAACTAAACACAATAATATAATCAAAAATAATACAAATACTTTTCTTTTTTTATATCTTTGAAATAAAAATGGTAAACCCTTTTTATTTTTTATTCTTATCTTACACTTGGTTTTTTTAGCAATCTTTATTAATTTCTTAAAATCCTGTATTCTTGCTTTAAAATTAAGTTTTATATCTTCTTTCCTTTTTAAATTCCAAATTAATATTTTTTGCATCTTGCAAATATTTATAAATCTTTCTATATAATATCCCTCTATTTCAATACAGATATATCCAATAATATAACTAAATAATATCTTTATAAACATCTTATTCTCCTTCGTCTATAATTCTCTCAAAATCAAAGCTTTCTATTTTCCCTGTAATCTTAATATCATCATCTGTCATATTTTCAAGATTTAATTGATATCCATTAATATTTATTATCCCTATATATGTATTAATTCGTATGTAAAACTCCTCATATTCCAATATACCTTTAAAATTTTCTATTATCATTTCATCAAATCCTGTTATTATGATTTTAGGAACATTAGAACATACTTCTTTGGGAAATTCTAACAGCCTATTTAATTTTTCTAATTGCTGGTTACGTTTATTTTTCATAACAAAATCCTTTCATTATTGAAATTCATCTAAACTTTTAAATTCATATCCCATATTCTTTACTTCTTTTATCATACTGTCTAATATATTTGTATTTGTTTTAGAATTACCATGTAATAAAATTATTTCTCCATTGTGCAAATTATTTAATATTTTTTGTAAAGATTTTTGTTCATCTGGTTGTTTATCTTCATTCCAGTCTTCATAAGCAAATGACCACATCACAGTTTTATAACCTAAATTATTTGTAACCTTTAAAGTTCTTTCACTAAATTCTCCTTTTGGAGGTCTTATATATTTCATGTCATAATTAAATTTTTGATATATCGCTTGATGCAATTCCATTATCTCTTTCTTCATCTCTTCTTCTGTTAAATCTGGCATACTTTTATGATTAACTGTATGATTACCAACTATATGCCCCTCATCAATTATCCTTTTTACTAAATCTTCCTGTGTATTTAGATAATGTGCTGTTATAAAAAAGGTTGCCTTAACATCATTATTTTTTAAAACTTCCAAAATTTGCTCTGTATATCCTGCTTCATAACCCTCATCAAATGTTAAATAAATATTTTTACTTTCTGAATTTCCTAAGCAAATTCCTCCATATTCTTCTAGTATTTTTCTATTTTCCTTTCCAACATCTGGTTGCTCATGTTTATCATTTCTTTTAATCCCCCATCCTATTTTTTTATTACTCCCACTAATATCTGAATTTGTTTCTAATGTTTTTTCATTTTTTAACGATAAAAATATACTAAGAAAAAGTATTCCTATTATTAAAAATGCAATTATACAAATTTTAAAAAATATTTTCTTATTCATTTTAATAACCTCCATACTTTATTCTTTTAATTTTATGATTTTATTCATTTTTTATTACATAAAAACAAATATCATAATAATATTATTATTTTGTTCCTCACATTTTCACCTTTTAAATTTCAACTTTCCAATTGTCAATTTCTGGATATTTTTTCGCAAATTCTATTGACAAGTTTCTTTTTTTGGATTATATTGGTAATGCATTAAATTTTGAGAAAATATGACTAATTTAGATATTTTTTTCATGTCATAAATTCATATGATAAAGGAGATTAAGTATGTTACATTTTGTACTTTGTGATGACAATTTAAACATATTAGATAAGTTAGAAAAAATGCTTGAAAACATTTTTTCTAAAAACAATTTTGAGGCAACAGTTTCTTTTAAGTCAGATAATTCTGATGATATATTAAATTATATAAAGTTCAATCCTTCTGATGTTTTATTATTAGATATCAATCTAAAATCTAATAAAACTGGATTAGAACTAGCAGAAGAAATCCGAAAAATAAAGAAAAATTCTTACTTAATTTTCACAACTGGTCATCTTGAATATGCAATGGTCGCATATAAGTATAAAACTTTTGATTACATAGCAAAACCTATTACATATGATCGATTAGAAGATACAATTATTCGTTTATTCGAAGATATCAATGGATCAAATAAACGTTATTTACGTATTGATAATAAAAATACTTTAATTGATGAATCTGAGATTCAATATATAAAAAGAGATGGTATGAAATTAGTCTTCCATACTCCTTCTCGTGATTATGACACATATAGTTCTTTTAACAAATTTCAAGATAGATTGCCAAAAACTTATATTAGATGTCATAAATCTTGTATTGCTAACATCACTCAAATAAAAGATGTTGAACCTGTTTCTGGCACAATAACGTTTAATAGTGGCGACACCTGTGAAATCGGGCCTAAATACAAAAGAGAATTTATGGAGGTATTAAATAATTATGGAAGTTATAAATAATATTTGGATGGCTATCAGTACGCCTAATGAAGGATTAATAAATATCTTAACTATACCATTATTTTTTGTTGAATATTTTTTAACTATGACTCTATTTCTATCTATATTAAATATAAAAGCTACTAGAAAGCAAAAAATTATTTATGTTTTATTAATGGGCTTTATTAGTATTGCAGATTCATATTTAATTCCTAATCCTATTAACATACTTCTAAATTATCTTATGATGTTTATATTAGCATATTTAATTTTTAAATTTTCATTATTTAAAAGTTTGTTATCAATTATAGTATCAGTTATAATGTTTGCATTAGTTGGTACATTAATATTAAATCCATACTTAAATATATTTAATATCGATTCAAATCAATTAAACACCATACCTATATATAAATTAGGATACTTAATTGTTATGTATTCAATATTATTTATATTATCACTTATTATAAAACATAGACACCTACAAATTGAATTACTCGAAGATGTAGATGCAAAAAACAAATTCATAATGATTTGTAACCTAGTACTTGGTTTATTTACATTAATAATTCAGCTAATAATTACTATTTATTACACCGACAAATTACCTATAATAATCACTTTTTTAAGTTTCCTATCTTTATTAGCATACTTTACTATCAGTATATATAGCCTTACAAGAATAATGAAACTAACTTTAACTACTAAGAAATTACAAAGCGCAGAAGAATATAATAACACTTTACGCATTTTACATGATAACGTTAGAGCATTTAAACATGATTTTGACAATATAGTAACAACTATTGGTGGCTTTATTAAAACTAATGACATGGAAGGATTACAAAAATATTATTTAGAACTAGAAGATGATTGCCAAAGAGTAAATAATTTATATATATTAAACCCAGAAGTAGTCAATAATGATGGTATATATAATTTGTTAACTAAAAAATATTATGAAGCTGACTCAAAAGATATAAAAGTAAACATCACATTTTTATTAGATTTATCAACATTAAACATGAAAATATATGAATTTGCTAGAATTTTAGGTATTTTATTAGATAATGCAATAGAAGCAAGTTCAGAATGCGAAGAAAAAATAATCAATTTATCTTTTAGAGATGATTCGAAAAATTCTAGACAATTAATCACAATTGAAAATACATATAATAATAAAGATGTTGATACTGAAAAAATATTTGAAAAAGGTGTATCTGGAAAAGATCAACATACTGGATTAGGATTATGGGAAGTTAGAAAAATTATTAAGAAAAATACTAATTTAAATTTATTTACATCTAAAAATAAAAAATTATTTATACAACAGTTAGAAATATATTATTAAAATCCAACTAAAAAGTTGGATTTTTTTATATAAAAAAACAGCTACACTAAGCTGTTTTTACGTTGGATTGTTAAACTTTATAACTTTTAAGTTATACCATTGGTAAAAATAATTTTACGTCCTATCTTTACCAATGTCTTTTATTAGTCTTTCTTTATCATAGAAGCTGGCATTTTTGGTTGATGGAAAGCCCATACTGCTAAACATGCTGTATTAGTTCTTTTTGCATATTTTTCTGCTACTTTTGCTAAAAATTTTAACATAACAAATTCCCCCTCTTAGTAAAACTATATAACACAAAATATCACCGGTACATATTTTGTATTTAACAAATTGATTGGGTTGAAGTATCTCCATATACTTCATATCCGTATTTACTTTTAGCTAATCTGTAAGCAAATTTTGTTATTGTTATTGTTTGAATTAAATTAGCTAATAACAATATATTAGAAATAACACTATTTTCTATAATCAATGCTGCTAGTAATCCTATTGAAAATGTAATATATGAAACAATTTGTTTCTTTCTTCTATCTTTCTTGGCTAAAATCGGAACATCCTCTGTATCAGCTGGTGCATATAATTTAATCATTATCATTCCAAAAATCCATGCACTAGCAATTATTATATATTTAATGATTCCTGATAATTCAAAGTGTTGTGATATAAAAGGTATTACACAGTAAAATGATGTAGTAAAAATTATACATCCTATATGTGTTTTTAGGTGTACTCCTCCTGATGCTCCTCTATAAGGAAATAAAACAATAAATGTAAATAATGCTAACGGAAATATTCCTAATATATATGCTATTATTAGCATTATAAATATTTTTGGTATTTCTCCAATAATATTTTGTAATCCATAATTAATGACTTCTGCTCTCTCATCATCTATATTAGGCATTTCTTTTCTTATCTTATTGGTCAGAAACATACATATATTATCTATCATTTTCTCACCTCGCTCTATCAAGCTAAGAAAATTTTAGCATTCTTTTTTATAAGAATTCATTTTGCTTTATAAAACTATATTTTTATTTTATGAAATTTATTACACTAACATTTTATAAAAAATTGATTATATAAAATAATTTAAATTTATTTGATTTTAACTGAAATAAATTACTATAATAAAACCTTCTATCTCTCAAAAATTTTTATTTTTGCAAAAAAAATTGAAACAAGAAATAAGTTTTTTCTTTGTTTCAACTTTTCAATATTTATATTATATTTCTTTACCCAAATATTGCATAAGTAACATTAAATCATATATATCAACCTTATTGTCATAATTAATATCTGCTCTTTCAAATTCTTCTTCTTCTAAATCCCCAGCTGAACTCACATAATTCGTTACTAGATTTAAATCTGTCTCATCCACTACTCCATCGTAATTCACATCTCCTTTTCCATAAGGTCTAATTGTTTCTTCTCGTATAATCTCTCCGTTATATATGTCTGATAAAACTATATTGTCATATCCTCCATAATCTTCTTTTGCTTTTAGTTTTACACTTGTTAAATCTTCTGGTATACTAGATGGCACATTTGTAAAATATTTATTTAATATTTCTATTAAATCTTTTTCTGTTATATCTTCATTTTTGTTTTCAGCTTGCTTTTCTAATATGTCAATTTGGATTCTTTCTTTTAATTCTGCAATTTCTGTTTCTTTTTTCGCATCATTTGCTCTTGTAAGTATTCCATTTTGTCCTGTTAATGTTGCAATTGATACTTATTATTACCTTTTTTACATAATCATAACCACTTAAAAAACTTAATGTCAAGAACAAAAATACCACATTATACAAAACAATATGGTATTTTTTATAAATATATTGGTAGCGAAGACACAACGAACTCTTTATATATAAACCAAATTCAAGTGTCTGTTTTGTTAAAAGTTAAAACACCATAAATTAAAATAAATTATAAAAAGTTAATAGAAATGAATATAAAATAAAGATATCATATTTAAAAAGTAACATATAAGATTTTGTTAGCGTTAGCTGACAAAATCTGTTCTAAAAATATGAGCCTTTGGCGAATATTTTTAGATCACGATTAAAATATTTTATTTATTGAGCGTAAGCGAAATAAATTAAATATTAATCGTGCAAAAGGGTTGTCAGGGATATGCCCTGACCATACAGAAGCTCTTTTGAGCTTCTAGTATGTTAAAAACTCATGGAAAGTTTATCTAAGAAACTCATAGGAGGTGTTTTATTTAAGTAAGCCTTCGAAGGCTAGCTAAAAAGAAAAGGAAAATTGCCAATGAGTTATGCAATAATCAGAAACTCTAATTACAAAAAAGATAACTTAGCTGGACTATACAAACATAACGAAAGAAAAAATACAAACTATTCAAATAAAGACATTGATAAAACTAAATCAATAAATAACTATTCTCTAAAACAATGTAATACTACTTACTTAAATGCTATTAAAATATTACAAAAAGAAAATAACCTAAAAGGAAGAATTATAAAAACAACTAATGTAGCTTGTGAATATATAATTACATCTGATAGGGAATTCTTTGAAAGAATTGGCGAAAAAGAAACAAAAAGATATTTTCAAACTGCATATAACTTTGTAACAAGTTACAAAAACTTAGGAGAAAAATATATATTATCTGCAAAAGTACATATGGATGAATCTACTCCACATATGCATTTAGTATTTATCCCTGTTATTCACACAGTAGATAAAAAAACTGGAAAACAAATTGATAAAATCGCTTGTTCTGAATTTTGGAAAGGTCAAGATAGTTATAGGCAATTACAAGATGCTTTTTATAAATATATATCTGATAATGGCTTTGATTTAGAAAGAGGTAAATCAAGAGGATCAAAACATATAGACACAGAAACTCTAAAACAGATAACTAATTATGATAATATAAAATACGAATTAGAACATAATAAAGTACAACCAATAAATACAAATAATAAAGCATTAATATTAAAACAAAATAAAGAATTAGTTACTTATACTAATAAACTAAAATTACAACTAAGCAAATCATATTGTGCCATAGAAAGAGTAGAAAAGTTACAAAAGGAAAATGATAATATAAAATATGAAAATGAAAAACTAAAAACAGAAAATAACAAATTAAAAAACTATATTGAAAAAACATTTGAAATTGTAAAACATCTTTTTAATTTTCCTATCAATAGTTTTAAAAATATAGTAGATAATTTTATTAAACATTTTGAAAGATAAAAAGGATTATTCCCAATCCTTTTTATCTCAGATTTTTATATCTTCTCAAATTAATTTTATATTTTGCAAAGAAATTTCCATTTTACTATCTAACTTTCCATATAAAGCCATGAAATCATTTTTTGTTAAACTTTTATAGCAAAAATCTGCTACTTCATTATATCCTTTTACTGTTATTATACTTTTATTATTCAATTCAATTTTAAATATAGATATTGAGTAATATTTTTTACTATCTACTATAAATTTAAAATCTATATCACTTATAATTTTTCCTATAAAGAAACATTTATTCATTTTTTTCCCCTTCTTAGTTTCTATTTTATATATTTTTTAAATAAAGCTTAATATTTGATTTTAATGTAATTTTAATTCTAATTGCGTAAAATAAGTATATTTGAATTTATATATTATTTATTCTACTAATACATATTTTACTGATACATTTTTACCTTTTATAGGAAGGAATAAATCTCTTTAATACTAATACTTTTACTGTATATATTCCTTAAAATATATAATCTCAAAATTGTATTAGAGTGACACGAAAACCAATGTTAGAATTGCTATTAGACAGATTATTGTTGTTACGATTAGAAGCTGGATTGTTAGAACCTGAATTGTTGTAATTGCCTCCTCGATTAACTCGATTGTTAGTGTTATAGGACTTTCGATTTATCCCTGTTCTATTTTTACTTTTTACAAATTTATGTATCTTGTATTTTTATTTTAAACTATAAAACAATTTATTTTCCAAGTTATATGTATTTGCTATTTTTATATATCCCATATGTCCTGCTAAATATTTTTTAGCCTCTTTACTTGTTATTTTACCTTGTTTTATTTTTTCTTTTAAACTTTTAACTTTTTTCTTCAATTTTCTTTTTCCTTTATCTCGTATTTTTAGTCTATATCCATTTATTTTATATCCGCAAAAATTTACTCCTTGTTTATTTTTAAATATTTGTGTTTTTCTATTTAACTCTAATTGTAAGTTTTCTTTTAAAAATCTTTTTATTTTATCTAACACTTTTTTTGCTTCTTTTTTTGTTTTTATTAGTATTATACAGTGAGTAGGCAAGAGGAACCTCCCCTCAAGCCTCTCTCAGAACTGTACGTGATAGTCTCCCATCATACAGCTCCCA
>CALXKA010000038.1 GCA_944388765.1 uncultured Clostridia bacterium | reverse complement strand
AAATGTGGAAAAGTAAGAGAAAAATGGAGTAAAATATGTCTATATTAAATATAGTAAAAACAGTCAAAGAAATTCATGAGGAAGAAATAGTATTTGTTAAAATATTAAAGTTCTATCAGCTACATGGAAAAAATACATATATAGTATCATATTTATCTGTAAAAATTACGAACTAGCAAAATAAAAAGAGAAAAAATGACTGTTGACATCTATAAAAATTATGATATAATCATAAAGTAAAAATAAAAAAAGAAATAAAAGTTAAAAGGGAGTAGCTTTAAATTGCTAATCAACAGTCGCGATATTAAAAATATCTGGTTAGTAAGCTAAATATAGTAAGCAAGACTTTTAAAGGGAAAGACAAATTTATTTTGTACAACCTTTTAAAAGTCTTTTTGTGTTAATAATTTTTACAAATTTGTTTAAAATAATAAAAAATAAGGAGTTGATGAAAATTGCAAAAAAGCAATTGGTTTCAAAAGGATGTAAAAGAAGTAGAAGAAGAGCTACAAACAAATTTAGAAAAAGGATTGTTAAGTGAGGAAGTAGAAAAAAGGAAAGAAAAATATGGACTTAATGAATTAAAATCTAAAAAGAAGAAAAGTTTATTTCAAAAATTTTTAGATCAATTTAAAGATTTTTCAATAATAATACTTATTATTGCAGCTATTGTTTCTGGATTTGTAGGGGTTGCAGAAGGAGAAGGAATAACAGATACAATAATAATATTAATAGTAGTTGTAGTAAATGCAATAATAGGGGTGACACAAGAATCAAAAGCCGAAAAATCATTAGAAGCATTGCAGAAATTAACTGATCATGCTTCAAAAGTAATTAGAAATGGAGAGATTACAGTTATTCCTGCCAAAGAATTAGTACCAGGAGATATAGTTGTTTTAGATACGGGGGACTATATTCCAGCAGATTTAAGAATAATTGAAGCTGTAAACCTAAAATCACAAGAAGCATCTTTAACAGGGGAATCAGTACCAGTTGAAAAAATAATCGACAGAATAGAAGATGAAGAAACAAGTTTAGGTGATAGATTAAATATGTTATTTTCTTCAAGTTTAGTAACATATGGTCGAGGAAAAGGAATTGTTGTTGAAACGGGGATGACAACAGAAGTTGGAAAAATTGCAGGAATGATAAATCAGGCAGATGAACAAATAACACCATTACAAAATAAATTGAATAAGTTAGGTAAAACACTAGGAATTGCAGCACTTTTAATTTGTGTATTTATATTCATTATTGGACTTGTACAAGGAAAAGAACCAATTCATATGTTTATGACGGCAGTTTCACTTGCTGTTGCAGCAATACCAGAAGGGCTAGTTGCAGTATCTACAATAGTACTTGCAATTGGTGTACAAAAAATGGTAAAAAGAAATGCGATTGTAAAAAAACTTCCAGCAGTAGAAACATTAGGAAGTGCAACAGTTATTTGTTCAGACAAAACAGGAACTTTAACACAAAACAAAATGACAGTGGAAAAAATCTTTATAAATTCGCAAACAAAAGATTTAGAAGAATATAGAGATAATATAACAGAAGATGTAAAAAAATTAGTATATGCAAATATGTTTTGTAATGATACTAAAATATCAAAAGATGGAACCTTAACAGGAGATCCAACAGAAACAGCATTAGTAGATATGGCTTTTAGATTAGACTTTGATCCAAGCGTATATGATCAGATGCCTCGTGTGGAGGAAATACCATTTGATTCAGACAGAAAATTAATGACCACTGTAAATAAAGTAGATGGAAAATATATTGTATATACAAAAGGTGGAGTAGATGAACTATTAAATAGGTGTAATAGCTATTTGCTTAATGGAGAAGTAAAACAAGATTTAGATAATTATATAAAAATAATAAAAGAAAAAAATGAAGAAATGGCAAAAGAAGCTTTAAGAGTCCTTGCTTGTGGATATAAAGAAATAGATCATGAACCATCAAAAGATGAAATTGAAAGTTTAGAAAAAGATCTGATATTTGTAGGAATGGTTGGAATGATAGATCCACCAAGAGAAGAAGCTAAAAAAGCAGTTGAGAAATGTAAAACAGCAGGTATAAAAACAGTAATGATTACAGGAGATCATAAGGTTACTGCAACGGCAATTGCTAAAAAATTAGGAATATTAGAAAATGAAGATGAAGCAATAACTGGATTAGAACTAGAAAAAATGTCAGATGAAGAGTTAGAAAAAAATGTAAGAAAATATTCAGTTTATGCAAGAGTATCACCAGAGCATAAAGTAAGAATAGTAAAAGCATGGCAAAAAAATGGAGAAATAGTTGCTATGACTGGTGATGGTGTAAATGATAGCCCAGCTTTAAAAACATCAGATATTGGATGTGCCATGGGTGTTGTTGGAACAGATGTAGCAAAAGAAGCAGCAGATGTAATATTAACAGATGATAATTTTGCAACAATAGTATCAGCAGTAGAAGAAGGAAGACGTATATATGATAATATCTTAAAAGTAATACAGTTCTTATTATCAAGTAATGTAGGAGAAATAGTAGTATTATTTTTAGCAACACTATGTACGCCGTTATTTGCAAGTTGGTTTGGTATAACAGATATAGCTCATTTAGAAATATTATTACCAATACACATATTATGGATAAATTTAGTAACAGATTCATTACCAGCATTAGCATTAGCATTTGATCCAGCAAATCAAGATATTATGAATAGAAAACCAAATAAACCAGGGAAAGGTGTATTCACAAAAGGAATGACATGGAGAGTAATATATCAAGGAGTAATGATAGGATTATTAACACTTGGAGCGTTTATGATTGGTTTAGCAACAACAACTACACCAATAGATGGATTAACACTTGATGAATCTAAAATAGAAGTAGGGCAAACAATGGCATTTGTAACACTTGCGTTATCAGAATTAGTACATGTATATAATGTGAGAAATAACAAGGTTTCATTATTTAAAACAGGAATAAAAGGAAATAAAACATTGATATTGGCAACATTTGCATCAGCAGCATTAATGTTGATAATATTATTAGTACCAGCATTAAGAAATATATTTAGTATACCAATTCTACCAACAGAAAATATTCTAGAATTAATAGGATTAATAATTGCACCATTAATAATAGTTGAACTATTCAAATTATTTAAGATAAATACGGTTAAAGGAGATTAGATAGAGTACTTTTTTAAATATAAATTATTAGAAGAAAATACTAAAACAATAGCAAGAATTTCTTGCTATTTTGTTTTTTATATAGTAAAATAATAATGAAAAATTTAGATATGTCCCAAATGGACAAGGAGGAAAATATGAGCAATAAGTTTTATGTAACAACACCAATATATTATCCAAGTGGAAAATTTCATATAGGAACTGCGTATACAACAGTATTAGCAGATAGTATGAAAAGATATCATAAATTAAAAGGCGAAGATACATATATGTTAACAGGAACAGATGAACATGGACAAAAAATACAGGAAAAAGCAGAAAGTGTAGGTAAAACGCCAAAAGAGTATGTTGATGAGATGGCTAATATGGCAAAAGAATTGTGGAAAAAAATGGACATACAATATGATGACTTTATACAAACAACAGAAGAAAGACATACTAAAATAGTACAAAAAATATTTGATAGATTTATGGAACAAGGAGATATCTATAAAGGAGAATACGAAGGATGGTATTGCGTACCTTGTGAAACATATTTTACTGAAACGCAACTTGTTGATGGTAAATGTCCAGATTGTGGTAGAGAAGTAAGATTAATGAAAGAAGAAGCATATTTTTTTAACATGAAAAAATATGTTGATAGATTATTAAAATATTATGAAGAACAACCAGATTTTATAAAACCAGATTATAGGAAAACTGAAATGATTAATAATTTTATAAAACCAGGACTAGAAGATTTATGTGTAACAAGAACATCATTTGATTGGGGAATAAAAGTAACAAAGGATCCAAAACATGTAATATATGTATGGCTAGATGCCTTAACGAACTATTTGACAGCACTTGGTTATTTATCAGAAGATGATACATTATTTAAAAAATACTGGCCAGCAGATTTGCAGATAGTAGGAAAAGATATTGCAAGATTCCATTTGATTTATTGGCCTATATTTTTAATGGCATTAGACCTACCTCTTCCAAAAACAATTTTAGTACACAATTGGATTATGATGAAAGATGGAAAAATGTCTAAGTCAAAAGGAAATGTTATTTATCCAGAAACATTAATTGATAGATATGGTTTAGATGCAACAAGATATTTTCTATTAAGAGAAGTTCCAGTATCACAAGATGGAATATTTTCACCTGAAAGTTTTATCGAAAGATATAATTTTGATTTATGTAATGATTTAAGTAATTTACTAAATAGAACTGTATCAATGGTAAATAAATATTTTGGTGGAGAAGTGCCAGAATATAATGGAATACAAAATGAGGTAGATGAAGAATTTGAAAAATATACATTAAAACAAATAGAAGAGTTTGATAAAAAGTGGAATGACTATGAAATAGCAAATAGTATTCAGGAAATTTGGAATTTAATTTCCAGAACAAATAAATATATTGATGAAACAATGCCTTGGAGTTTAGCAAAAGAAGGAAATAAAGATAAATTAGAATCAGTAATGTATCACTTAATAGAAAATCTAAGAAAAATTGCAATATTAATAAAACCTTTTATGAATGATACTGCTGATAATATTTTAAGACAAATAGGTATAAGTGATGAAAAATTAATGAATTGGGATAGCTTAAAAGGGACATATAATAAAATAAAAAATTTAAAAGTAATAGAAAAAGGTGAACCAATTTTTATGAGATTAGATGCAGAAGAAGAAATAAAATACTTGAAAAGTACTATGAAAAAATAGTAATAAATGAAGGGAGAGATTTTATATGAAAAAGACAAAAGAAAATGTAAAAAATAATGAGGAAAACGTTACAAAAAGTAAGAAAGGAAAACATAAAGCTAATCCAACATTAGGAGATATAGTTTTTCGTGTATTAATAGTTGTAGTTATTTTCTTTATTGTTTTAATAGCTTATGTTTCATATATTGAAGGACTAGGAACACACGAAAGCAATAATCAAGTGGTTCAAAATTCAACAAGAACAATTGAAAAAAGTAATTAGGATGTAAATTTTATTTAATTTGCATCTAGAAAGGACTAATATTAGATGCAATGGTAAAAGAAGGATATGAACTAAACATATACAATATTGATAGTAGAAAAAATAAATTTAATAAAAGAAAAATTTTCATAATAATAATATTATTATTTATATTATTACTATTAATATTGGTTATCATAAATTTAGTAAAAATAATAAGAGCAAATAAAGTATATAAACAGTATGAAAGTCAGTTAGCATTATTAAATTATCAAAAACAGCAAGAAGAAGCAAAAAGACAAGCCAAAATTCCTAAATTAACAGATGAAGGAAAAAAGAATATTGATGAAATTTATCATTCTGAAACTAAAAGGGCATTTTTAACTTTTGATGATGGTCCATCATCTATTACTAACACAATTCTAGATATATTAAAACAAGAAAATGTTAAAGCAACATTTTTTGTTTTAGGTAATAGAGTAGAAAAAAATCCGGAAGCAGTAAAAAGGATGTATGATGAAGGTCATTATATTGCAAATCATGGATATACACATGTGTATGAAAATATTTATGCTTCACCAGAAACTGTTTTAGATGAATATAATAAATGTAATGATGCTGTAAAAAACGCAATTGGTGTACAAGAATATAATTCACATTTATTTAGATTCCCAGGTGGGCTTGTAGGAGGCAAATATGCAGATATTAAGAATCAAGCAAATGAATTATTAAAACAAAATAATATAATGCATATAGATTGGAATGCTTTAAATGGAGACGCAGAAACAAATAATCTTTCAATAGATTTTGAAATGTGTAGATTACAAGAAACAACTCAAAATAAAAATAGTGTGGTTGTATTAATGCATGATGCACCATTAAAAAAGGTAACAGCAGAGGCTCTACCACAGATAATTACATATCTAAGAGATCAAGGGTATGAATTTAAAAATTTTTATGATATTATAAAATAATTTTTGAAAGGAGAGAAAATAGTTGCCTAAAAAAACAGAAAAATCAGAAACAAACAGTATAGAACAAAAACTGGAATATTTAGGATTGAATCTAGAAAAAATACCAGCAGCTATAAAGAAGTTTACACCATTAGATTTTAGAATACCAAAATTTTATGATGAAAAACAATATAGGCAATATAGATATATTCCAATAAAAGATATTCAAATTTTACTAACTCCTACTAATAGATTAGATAAGATTGAGGAAAAATATAAAAAGGCAAGTCCTTTATATGAATATCTAGATCAAAAAAATGAAGAAAATATATTAAAACATACAAAGTTTTTAAGTATGCTACAACAATTTAAGATAGAAGATGTAGAAAAAGTACAAGCAGAACAAGAAAACTTGAATAAAAAAATTCCTTTTAAAGTGAAATTTGAAGGAAATTATTTATGGCAAATATATTATTCAGAAAATACAGATAAATATTTTATGTTAGTTCCAACAGAGGATTCAGATTATTCAACATTTTTTTACTTATTAAAAAAACAACTAGAAAAAAGGAGAACAGGAAAAATATTTGTACCTGTTAGAAATGTTGGATATAGTAGTAAATATTTAAGAAAAAACGAATTTGAAGATTTGGAAAATTATTTATGGTTATTTACAAAAGACTGGCCTTTAATATATGAGGTATATGATAAAAATGATAACTTGATAATATATATAGTTGGAGAGACAGAAGTATATGAAAAAATAAAGAGTGTCTATTGTAAAAAATTAGAAAGCAAAGAGCAAGCTACACAGTTTTATAAATTATTAAAAGCAATGTTTATATTACAAACAGAATTGCCAGACTATTTTAATTTTAGAACAAATATAAACAAAAAAGGTGAAATAGTTTTTATACATGATAATCAAGAAATAGAATATACAGATATTCCTGAATGGATTTTGGAACAATATAAGTTGGGAATAGAAAAAATAGAGATTTCTAAAAATCTTATAGAAGAAAATGAAGAAAAATTGAAGAAATTGCAAGAAGAAGCAGCGGTACAAGAAATAGAATATTTGGCAAAAGAAAAACAAATTTCAACATTTTTAGAATGTAAAAAGACTTTCTTTGGCAAATTTAAATATTATTTTAAATATAGTAAAAAAAATAACAAACAGAAAATTAAGTCTGTTATTGAAAAAGAAGACAAGAAAGAAAAAAAGAAAAAAGTTAGCAACAAAAATATTGAAAAAGAAATTAAGCTAGAAAAAGAAAATTATACAATTGAGGAGCTATTAGAACTATATCAAGAATTAGATAAGTATCAAAATAATTTAAAAAACTTGTTAATGGATATAAATGCTTTAAAATTAAAGAATAAAAATAGGAAAAAGAAAATTGAAAATGCAACAAAGTTTATTGAAGAAATAGACAATCATAAAAAAAGTATTTTTGAATTTTGGAGATATAGCAATAAAGATGAAGTAGCAGTTCTTCCAGAAGGAGAAATAGAAGAAATAAGTACAATAAATAATATAACAAGAGTTTTTGATTATGAAGAAGATTTAGAAAAATTCGGAAAAACAATGGATAAAATCCAAAGAAAAGTATTAAATAAAGAGGAAACTGATAGTTTATATTTATTAACTACAAACTTAATTGATATATTAAATAAAGTAAAGAACAGTGATGTAGTGCCAAAAGATATAGAAAATAGCTTAAAGCAAATAAAAAAAGAGGCAATACAAGAAAAGATGTTAACAGAAAGTGAAGAATTTGATATATTTGGAGGAATGGCACAAGATAGAACGAAGATTTTAAAGATTAATAATAAGAAACATAGAGAACTACCAAAGGATAAGTATAGTATATTAGAAATTAATAAAAATACAAAACAAATAGGGTACAAATTAGCATTAGAAAAAGTGATAGAAAATGTTAAAAAAGCAATAGAAAAAATAGTAATAACAGAAGACTTGCCTGTATATAAAGCAGTACTAAATGGCTCATTAGAAGAAAATGATATAAATTTATTTAATATTAATGAAGAAGAAGAAATAAAAAATATATTAAGCCAAGATACAGCAGGAAAAATAAATTTATATAAAATAAAATTAAAAAAGGGAACAAATGCGATAGATTATACTAATATTATGTTTTTTGATAACCAAAATAAAACTTTGCCATTAGGACAAGATATATCTACAAATATATTGGTAGATATAAGTAAATTAAAATTAGAATTAGAAAATAAAACTGGATTTAAAATAGTTCAACTTGAAGAAAAGGATAATGATTTTTCAAAAGTTAATATACGAAGTGTTAATGTTTATGAATATATGATTCAATAATTAAAACTTGGAAATAACATAAATATTTATGGAAAACTCTTGAAAAATACCAAATTTTATGATAAAATATTAAATGTGAATAAATAAAACCAATAAAAAAGCAAAGTATATATAAATATAAATTATCACAAGAGAAAATGGACTAGGCTGGAATCCATTGATAATTAATATATAGAAATTTCACTTTTTTAGGTCTTTTCTTGAAATATAAGTAGGGAGAAGCGGTAGAACACCGTTAAAACATAATGAGGTTAGTAAAAAATATTTAATATATACTAATAAATTTAGGTGGTACCACGAAAGATAGCCATTTCGTCCTAATAATAGGATGAAATGGTTTTTTGTAGGAAAAAATAATTAAATTTTGAATAAAATTTGATAGGATGTGAGTTTATGAAAAATAAATATTTAGAGTATTATATGGATTCTAAAATATATAGTAAAGATGAAGTTCAACAAAGTATTGATGATACTAAAAAGGAATTTCCAAATAAAGAAATAGATGTACAGGTATATTTAAATAAGTTTGGAGTGTATATAGTAACTTTTACATTTAGAAATAAAAGTAGTTTTTTAAAGAATATATTTATAAAGTTGAAAATGAAAAAGAAAGATAAATTTTTATTAACAGAAAATATTGAAAATAAAAATGTAAAAGATGTGAATCAAATAATAAAAGTTAAAAAAACAAAAAATGAAAAAGTTCAACAACGTTTTGAAAAATATTATGATAAAAAATATGGAGAATATAAAAAAACAGGTACATATAGGCCATATTAATATTATATAAAAGAAGGGAGTAAACAATGAAAGAAGAAATTACAAAAATTCAAGAAAATTCAAAAAGAGAAATTGCTAATTGTAAAGATTTAAGAAATTTAGGAGATTTAAAAGTAAAGTATTTAGGTAAAAAAGGCGAATTGACAGTAGTACTAAGAGGAATGGGAAAATTAACCCCAGAAGAAAGACCTGTTATAGGAAGTCTTGTTAATCAAGTTAGAGATGAACTTGAAGAATTATTTGATAAAAAAGAAAAAGAACTAAGAAAAGAAGAGTTAGAAAAAAGATTAGAAACTGAAAATATAGATGTTACAGAACCAAGCAAAAAAATTGATTTAGGTTCATTACATCCAATAACACAAGTAATTGGAGAAGTAGAAGAAATCTTTCTAGGTATGGGATATGAAATTGCTGATGGACCAGAGGTAGAAAAAGCAATATATAATTTTGACAAATTAAATACACCGCCAGATCATCCTGCAAGAGATGTTCAAGATACCTTCTATATTACAGATGATATAGTTTTGAGAAGTCAAACATCACCTGTGCAAGCAAGAGTAATGGAAAATCAAAAGCCACCAATAAAAATAATATGTCCTGGTGCAGTGTACAGATCAGATAGTGTAGATGCAACACATTCACCAGTATTCCATCAAATTGAGGGCTTAGTAGTTGATAAAAACATTTCAATGACTGATTTAAAAGGAACATTAGAAATGTTTGCTAAAAAGTGTTTGGGAGAAAAGACAAGAATAAGATTTAGACCACATCATTTCCCATTTACAGAACCATCAGCAGAAGCTGACGTATCATGTTTTGTGTGTGGAGGAAAAGGTTGTAGAGTTTGTAAAGGTGAAGGCTGGATAGAACTTCTTGGATGTGGAATGGTTCATCCAAATGTATTGAGAAATTGTGGAATAGATCCAGAAGAATATTCAGGATTTGCTTTTGGATTTGGTGTTGAAAGAATAGCAATGGCAAAATTCGGAATAGAAGATATGAGATTATTATTCGAAAATGATGTAAGATTTTTAAAACAATTTTAGTGAACGTATTATAATAAAATTAAAAGTATATTGAGATTATTGTATTTATCGAGGTGAATTAACCTTTTTGTATATAAAAAGTCTTAAATAAAATTAAGACAAAGAAATGAAGTTTTGTATACAAGAAAAATAATCAAAAATTTGATATTTTGAGAGGTGTTAAAAAAATGGGATTTTTTAGTAAAAAACCAAAGAAAAATAGAATTTATTCTCTACAAGATGCTATGAGATTAGTAAGTGAAAATGAAGGATATTCAGCAATTGAAGAAGGACATGGCTATAAAGTTATTTCAGATGCAGAAGCTAATTCATATATTTCAAGATATAAAGATAGAAATAATATTAGAAAAAGATTAAGATTTCAACCCGAAGTGCAATCTGAAATTACTAGTAGTTCTGCAAATATAGATAGTAGAGATAATCTGACTACATATAATAGATATGGTTATAGTGGTAATGAAAGATATTAGGAAAGGAAGAAAATAAAATGAAAACAAGTATTGAATGGTTAAGAGAGTATAGTGATATTGATGTTACTCCAACTGAATTAGGTGATATTTTAACAATGACAGGTTCAAAAGTTGAAACAATAGAACAAAAAGGAAATGATATAAAAAATGTTGTTGTTGGAAAGATATTAGAAATAGAAAAACATCCTAATGCAGATAAATTAGTAGTTACAAAAGTAGATGTTGGAACAGAGATATTACAAATAGTTACTGGTGCAGACAATATAAAAGTTGGAGATATTGTACCAATAGCAAAAGATGGTTCAGAACTACCTAATAATGTGAAAATAAAAAAAGGTGCTTTAAGAGGAATTGATTCTTGTGGTATGATGTGTTCAGTTGGGGAACTAAATCTAGATTTAGCAGATTATCCTGGACAAATCGAACATGGAATAATGATTCTAGATAAAAGTTTAGAAAAAGATTTAGGTAAAGATATTGTAGATGTTTTAAATTTAAAAGAAGATATAATTGAATTCGAGATAACTTCAAATAGACCAGATTGCTTTTCAATTGAAGGTTTAGGAAGAGAAGTAGCAGTATCTTTAAACAAAGAATTCAAAAACCCAAGAGGTAATTTAGATAAATTAAAAATAGAAGATAAAAAAGAAATAGAAGGGTTAAAAGTTGATATTGAAGCTCCTGATCTATGTTATAGATATATTGCAAGAGTGGTAAAAGATGTAAAAATTAAAGAATCGCCAGAATGGATGAAAAGAAGATTAAAAGCTTGTGGGGTTAGAAGTATTAATAATATAGTAGATATTACAAACTATGTAATGTTAGAACTTGGAGAACCAATGCATGCTTTCGATATTAATTCTATTGAAGGAAAACATATTACTGTTAGAAGGGCAAAAAATGGTGAGAAAATAACAACATTAGATGAACAAGAAAGAGAATTAAATGAAGATAATTTAGTAATTGCAGATGATAAGAAGGCTGTTGCAATTGCGGGAGTTATGGGTGGACTAAATTCAGAAATTGAAAATGATACTGAAACAGTAGTATTTGAAGCAGCAGTATTTTATGGAGGAAGTGTAAGGAAAACAGCAAAAAAAGTTGGACTAAGAACAGAAGCATCATCTAGATTTGAAAAAGGATTGTCAGCAGAAAATGCATTAAGAGCAGTAAATAGAGCTGTTGAATTAGTAGAATTAATTGAAGCAGGAAAAGCGGTAGATGGAAAAATAGATGTATATCCTACAAAACAAGAAATACATAAAATTAACTTAGATGTTGATAAGATCAATAGCTTATTAGGTACAAAATTATCAAAACAAGAAATGGTTGATATATTGGAAAAATTAGAGATTAAAGTGGAAAATGATGTTATAATTTCACCATATTTTAGAATGGATCTAACATGTTTGGCAGATATTGCAGAAGAGATTGCAAGATTTTATGGATATGATAAATTAGATTCTACTTTAATAAAAGCAGATACTACATTAGGTGTAAGAAATAAAGAACAAAAAATAACTAAAAAAATTAGAGATGTTTTAGTAAACAGTGGATTATCAGAAATTTATACATATGGATTTATAAGCGAAAAAGATTTAGAAAAATCAAATATAGCAGAAGATGTTAAAAAATATGCAATAACACTTCAAAATCCATTAGGTGAAGAATTTAAACTTATGAGACCATCAACAGTTCCAAGTATGATGCAAATACTTGCAACAAATGCAAATAGAAAGAATCAAAATGTGAAATTATTTGATATTTCAAGAAACTATAAAAATACAAATCACCAAGTAGAAGATGGGGAAGTACCTGTTCAAGAAGATATTTTAACAATAGGAATGTATGGAGATGATATTGACTTCTATGTATTAAAAGGAATAATAGAAAATGTTTTAGAGTCAATTAGTGTGAACAGATATGATATTGAAAAAGAAAAAAATAATAAATCATATCATCCTGGAAGATGTGCAAATATAAAAGTGGGAATAGATACTATTGCAACAATAGGAGAAGTTCATCCAGAAGTATTACAAAATTATGATATAGAAAAAAGAGCATATTTAGCAGAAGTTAATATAACAAAATTAGTAAAATATTCAAGAGAAAATAAAAAATATATTGATATTCCTAAGTTTCCAGCAGTTGAAAGAGATATAGCAGTAATTGTTGATGAAAGTATAGAGGTTGGACAAATAGAAAAAATAATTACTAAAAAAGGTAAAAAACTTCTTGAAAGCTTAAAATTATTTGACATATATAGGAATGAAAAGATTGGAGAAAATAAGAAAAGTGTTGCATATGCTTTGATGTTTAGAGATAAAAATAAAACACTTAGTGATGATGAAATTAATAATGTAATGAAAAATATAGTTTTAGAATTAGAAAATACATTACATGCTGAATTAAGAAAATAGATAATATAAAAATAGATATTTCTGTAAAAGAGAATATCTATTTTTATTTGCCAAAATATACATAATGTGGTAAAATATATATTGCAACTTTTTATTAATTTTCACACTATAAATTTAGGAGAGGAGAAAAATAATGATTAAGGGTGAAAGAAGAAGCTTAGAAGGAAAGAAACTTGACAATGTGGCGTATAATACGCCGAATTTGTTACTTCGGTTTTTAAGATATGAACCGGGTAATAGAAAAATCAACATTATTTGCCCAGGAATACATATGAAGGTATCTAGGGTGGACAACATGATTATAAGGTGTGACAAAGTGAAAAGACTTTTTGAGTTGGAAGATTATGATTTACCATATGGAGACATTATGGAAATGTATCTTTCATTCAGAGCAAAAAAGTTAGATGATGTAAGTAAGGAAATTGCTAAATTAATAAACAATGATGAAGTTTTTGAAAAATATACTTCAATTGTTTTGATAGGAGTCGGAGAAGGGGGTTTGTATATTGTAAATGCTGCAAAGTTTTTACAAAGGACTGTGAGAATTGCAACTATTGCAACCCCATTTCAGGGGACTTTGATGGCAGATCCTATATATGTAAATTTCAAAGCTAAAGGTATATTTGATAGATTTGCATATGAAGAAATAAAAAGAGAATATCATTTGCCCAATACTATTCTTGGAAGAAAAAAGGATATAACAGGAATTCAGTATTCTCATCTTTCTAGTCATCGGTGGATTAATTTTGTTAGCACTTCAAAAAAATATGGGTTAACGCCTAGAAGCCGGTTAGCGAAGAAAGTATTTGGCTCATATGATAATGATGAGTTGATAACTGTTACATCACAATCATGCAAAAGAAAAGAACTTAATCATGAGTTCGAAATAAGGGCTTCACACGAAAATGCATTATTAAAAGCTCTTGAATATTTCAGGAGTTAGAATTTAGAAGATAGGAGTTTGTATGAAAATGCAGCTCCTATTTAAATTGTATAAAATGAAATTAGTAAAATTAAAAATAATAAATAGAGTTACTTGTGGAATATATATAAATTTGATATACTAATACAAGAAAAAAGGAGATAATATGGTAGCAGAAGTAATAATAAATAGAGGAGCAAAAAAACTGAATAGAACATTTGACTACAACATTCCAGAAGAACTAAAAGATTTAATATTGGTTGGAAGTAAAGTAATAGTACCTTTTGGAAAAGGAGAAAAGAAAGAAGAAGCATTTGTAGTCAAATTGAAAGAAAAGTCAGAGTTTGCAAATAAAGATATTATAAAAATAGAAGAAAATTTGACAGATAAGCAAATAGAACTTGCTAAATGGATGGCAAAAAGATATTTTTGTAATGTGTCTGATTGTATAAAACTTATGCTAACACCAGGAACAAGAACAAAAAATAGAGAAAAACGAATACAAGATAAAGTAATAAATACGATATATTTAAAAAAAGATGTAGAAGAAATAGAATTTGAAATAGAAATTAAAAAAGTAAAATCTGAAAAACAAATAAAAATATTAAAATTTGTAAAAGATAATGAAGGAGCTACAATACCAGAAATAGAAATGTTTACAGGTGCATCAAGAGCAATTGTAAATACTTTAATAAAAAATGAATATTTAGATGTAGTAGAAAAAAA
>CALXKA010000037.1 GCA_944388765.1 uncultured Clostridia bacterium | reverse complement strand
CCTAATGAAAAATGGGTTACAGATGTAACAGAATTTTCTCTTTTGGGAACAAAATTGTATTTATCTCCAATTATTGATTTGTTTAACGGAGAAGTTGTGAGTTACAATATATCTCAAAGACCAGTATTCCACCAAGTTATGGATATGTTAGACAAAGCATTTGCTAAAATACCAGATAATACAAATTTGATATTGCATTCTGACCAAGGATGGCAATATCAAATGAAGCAATATCAATTGCTTTAAAGAAAAAAGGTATTAGACAAAGTATGTCTAGAAAAGGTAATTGTTTAGATAATTCTTGTGCAGAAAATTTCTTTGGATTACTAAAATCAGAATTGTTGTATTTACAGGAATTTGAATCAATAGAACATTTTAAGAAAGAATTAATTGAATATATAGATTATTATAATAATAAAAGGATTAAGGGCAAATTAAAAGGAATGAGTCCTGTAAATTACAGAATTCATTCCAAAAGAGTAGCCTAATATAAACTTAATCAAAAAGTGTCTAACTTTTTGGGTTCAGTTCAATATAGTATACTCCTTTTTTATAATACATTTATTTATTCTTGTACTTTTTTGTCAAATCCAATATATTCAGATTTTCCAAATCCAAGCATTAGATATGCGATAAAAGGTACTAATATAATTGCAACTGTAAATCCAGTAGATTTGTTAAATGCTTTTGACAAATTAATCACTTGATATAATGACATAACCCCAATTGCAGCAGCCACAATAATATTAACGAATGGAACAAGAAGACCTAAATATACAAAAACCAAATATGGCGACATACCTGAAATTTTATATAATATAGCCATATTATAAAAAGGAATTATAGCTTTCCAGCCTTTTTCACCTGCTTTTGTAAAAACTTTCCACATACCAATAATTTGAAGAATTAATAAAGCAATAATTATAATAGCAATTATTCCTAAAATTGCAGTAACTCCAACAATCAATGCTTCTAAACCATCAATTGAAGAGCTATTTGAAAAATTACTAGTATATGGTGAATAGTCATAATAAGAATAATAATTTGAGTACATATGAAACACCTCCCTTTATTTTATAAATATATTTTTACATTTTTCGCCATAAAAGTCAACAAAAAACAAAAAAATATAAAAACATATTGTATAAAAAAATTCATTTTGATATAATTGAAACAATAATCTAATATATATTAGTTATAGGAGGAGAAAATATGCAAGAACAAGATGACTTTTTAAATAAATTATGTGATATTTATAAACCAGAAAAAGACAATTTAATTCAAATGTTAAACGAAATTCAAGAACATTATGGATATATACCACAAGAAGCACAAGAAATTTTATCTGAATTTTTATCAATTCCAATGGCAGAAATTTATGGAGTAGTTACTTTTTATTCTAGATTCACATTAAAACCAAAAGGAAAATATAGCATATCAGTTTGCTTAGGTACAGCATGTTTTGTTAAAGGCTCTCAAAAAATAATGGATAGACTAACAGAGAGATTATGTATAAAACCAGGAGAAACAACAAAAGATGGTAAATTTTCAATTGACCAAACTAGATGTGTTGGAGCATGCGGCTTAGCACCAGTATTTACAGTAAATGGTGAAGTATATGGGAAAGCAACAGTAAAAAAATTAGATGAAGTTTTAGATAAATTGATGAAAGAATAAATAACAATACATAAAAGAAAAATGTTTAACTAATGTCCAACAGGACTATTTAAGGAGGAATTAAATGAAATCTTTAAAAGAGATACATAAAATAAGGGAAGAAAAAAGAAATGAATTAGATTTAAGAGTAAATACAAAAGCAGATACAAGAGAAAAACATATATTAGTTTGTCATGGTACAGGTTGTACATCTTCCAAATCACCAGAAATCTTAAAAAGATTTAGAGAAATATTAGAAGAAAAAGGTATTGAAAATGTACGAGTTATCCAAACAGGATGTTTTGGACTATGTGCAAAAGGTCCAATTGTAATAATTCGTCCAGAAGACACATTTTATGCAATGGTAACACCAGAAGATTGTGAAGAAATTATTGAAACACATATAATAAATGGTGATAGAGTAGAAAGACTACTATGCAAAGACATAGATGGAAAAATAGTAAGTAAATTAGATGATTTAAACTTCTACAAAAAACAAAAAAGAATCGCTTTAAAAAACTGTGGAATTATAAATCCAGAAGACATAGATGAATATATAGCTTTTGATGGATACTTAGCATTAGAAAAAGTATTAAGTGATATGAAACCAGAAGAAGTAATAGAAACAGTAAGAAATTCTGGATTACGAGGTAGAGGAGGAGCAGGATTTCCAACAGGGAAAAAATGGGAACTAACAAGAGCTTCCGAAGGAAAACAAAAATATGTTGTTTGTAATGCTGATGAAGGAGATCCAGGAGCATTTATGGATAGAAGCATATTAGAAGGAGATCCACATAGTGTATTAGAAGCAATGGCAATTGCTGCATATGCAATAGGTGCAGACAAAGGATATATTTATGTAAGAGCAGAATATCCAATTGCAGTAGAAAGGCTAAAATTAGCTATAAATCAAGCAAGAGAATATGGAATATTAGGAAAAAATATATTTGGAAAAAACTTTAATTTTGATATAGAAATAAGACTAGGTGCAGGAGCATTTGTATGTGGAGAAGAAACAGCATTACTTGAATCAATTGAAGGAAGAAGGGGACAGCCAAGAGTAAAACCTCCTTATCCAGCAACAGCAGGATTATGGGGAAAGCCAACATTAATAAATAATGTTGAAACATATGCAAATATTGCACAAATAATTTTAAAAGGAGCAGATTGGTATTCATCAATAGGTACTAAAAATTCAAAAGGAACAAAAGTATTTGCATTAGGAGGTAATGTAAATAACATAGGACTTGTAGAAGTACCTATGGGAACTACTTTAAGAGAAATTGTATATGACATTGGAGGAGGAATACCAAACGGAAGAGAATTTAAGGCTGCACAAACAGGAGGACCATCAGGAGGATGTATACCAAAAGAACATTTAGACACCCCAATAGATTATGAATCATTAAAACAAATAGGATCAATGATGGGCTCAGGGGGATTAATAATAATGGATGACACTAAATGTATGGTATGTCTAGCAAAATTTTATCTAGAATTCACCGTAAGTGAAAGTTGTGGAAAATGTACTCCATGTAGAATAGGAACAAAAAGAATGTTGGAGATATTGACAAGACTATGTAATGGAGAAGGAGAAGAATTTGATATTTATAGATTAGAGAAATTAGCATCAAATATACAAAAAGCAAGTATATGTGGGCTTGGTCAAAGTGCACCAAACCCAGTAATTAGCACATTAAAATATTTTAGAGAAGAATTCAGGCAACATGCAATTCAAAAAGAATGTAAAACATTAGAATGCAAAGCAATGGCAAAAATAACAATAGATGAAGAAAAATGTAAAGGTTGTGGACTTTGCCAAAAGAATTGTCCAGTAAACGCAATTGATGGAGAAGGAAGGGATAAAAGAATAATAAACCAAGAAAAATGTATCAAATGTGGTACATGTATTACAAGTTGTCCATTCCATGCGATAGGAAACTAAAATAAGAAAGAGAGATGCATATGGAAAAGAAAATGATTAATTTAACGATTGATAATCAAAAAGTGACGGTACCAGAAGGTACAACAATATTAGATGCGGCAAAACAAGCTGGAATAGACATCCCAACATTATGCTTCTTAAAAGAGATAAATGAAGTTGGAGATTGTAGGATGTGTATAGTAGAAGTTGAAGGGAGAAGAGGATTTGCAACTTCATGTATACAAAAGGTAGAAGAGGGAATGATAGTACATACACATACTCAAAACGTACTAGAAGCAAGACATGTAATATTAGATCTAATAATATCAAATCATGCAAAAGATTGTTTAACATGCACACGTTCAGGAAATTGTGAATTACAAACATTAGCAACAAAGTTCAATGTATTGAGTGTAGAATTTCCAGGAGAAATGACAGAACATAAAGTTGATGATTTATCCCCATCAATTGTAAGAGATTTTAATAAATGTATATTATGTAGAAGGTGTGTTGCAGCATGTAAAAATATACAACATATAGGAGCAATTGATGTAATTAATAGAGGATTTGGATCATGCATTTCAACAGTAGGCGATCACAGTTTAAATAATGTGAACTGTACATTTTGTGGTCAGTGCATAGAAGCTTGCCCAACAGGAGCATTACATGAAAAAGAAACAATAAATGATGTATGGACTAAACTAAAAGATCCAGATACATATGTAGTTGTTCAAACAGCACCAGCTATTCGTGTAGCCTTAGGTGAAGAATTTCAAATGCCAATTGGAACAAATGTAACAGGAAAGATGATAACAGCATTAAAAAGACTAGGTTTTGATAAAGTATTTGATACAAACACAGGTGCAGATTTTACAATAATGGAAGAAGCCCACGAATTTATAAGAAGATTTAAGAAAAATGATAATCTTCCAATGATGACATCGTGTTGCCCAGCATGGGTAAAATATATAGAATCATATGAACCAGAATCATTACCACATCTATCAAGTTGTAAATCACCACATCAAATGTTTGGTGCGATAATAAAAACATATTATGCTAAAAAAATGGGAATTAGTCCAGAAAAAATATATACTGTTTCAGTAATGCCATGTATTGCTAAAAAATTTGAAAGAGGACGCACAGAAATGCAGACTGATGGACTTTATGATGTAGATAATGTAATCACAACAAGAGAACTTTCACGTATGATTAAACAAGCAAATATAGAGTTTGAAAAACTAGAAGATAGTGAATTTGATAATCCAATGGGAGAAGCAACAGGTGCAGGGGCAATATTTGGAACTACTGGTGGAGTTATGGAGGCAGCACTAAGAACTGCACAAGATGTTTTAACAGGAAAAAATTTAGAGAAAATAGAATTTGAACAGGTACGAGGAGGAAAAGGAATAAAAAAAGCTACAATAGAAATAGCAGGAAAACCAATAAAAGTAGTAGCAGCAAGTGGCTTATCAAATGCAAGAAAAATTCTAGATGAAATAAAATCAGGAAAAGCAGATTACCAGTTCGTAGAGATTATGGCATGTCCAGGAGGATGTATTATGGGTGGAGGTCAACCTATTAAAAGTTCAAAAATACGTTCAGAAGTCGATGTTAGAAAATTAAGAGCAGATAGTATCTATTCAATAGATGAAAAAAGTACGATAAGAAAATCACATGAAAATCCTATATTAAAAAAGATATATGAAGAATACTTAGAAGAACCCGGAAGTTATAGAGCCGAGAAATTATTACATACAAATTATAGAAAAAGAGAGAAATATCAATTAGATAAAAAATATGATATATAATTTAGATAGAGGAAGTTATAATATAACTTCCTCTAAAATTTTGTAACTATCTATTGTTATTGTTGTTATTTTGTCTTTCATTGTTATTATTGTTTTGATTATTTTTGTTATTGTTATTTGACTTATTTTCTTTATTTTTCTTTGACATGAAAAGCACCTCCATTCAAGTTTCATTAATATTATTTTCTAAAACCTAAAAAAATATACAACATAATTTGTTTTTTTTTAATATTTGATATATAATGTGAAACAATATGAAATATAGAAATAAAATAATATATAGATATTAACTAAAAAGGAGGTTAAAATGGATTTCGAAAATAAAAAATTGAAAGAGTTTAATGAATACATAAGATTTAGAAAAGTAGGAATAATAGGTTTAGGAGTAAGTAATTTACCATTGCTTGATTATATGTTTGAAAAAAAAGCAAGAGTTACAGTATTTGATGAAAGAGAAAGAGAAAAAATAAATAAAGAAGCATTAGAAAAAATCAACAAATATGGATTTGAATTAATATTAGGAAAAGATTGTTTAAAATATTTAAAAAATTTTGACATTATCTTCCGTTCTCCAAGTTGCCTTCCAACAAAAGTAGAGTTAATAGAAGAAGAAAATAGAGGAACGATTATAACATCAGAAATAGAAATGCTAATGAAAATGTGCCCTTGTAAAATTATTGGAGTAACAGGAAGCGATGGAAAAACAACAACAACAAGTTTAATTAATGCAATTTTAAAGAAGTCCGGATATAAAACTTTTTTAGGAGGAAATATAGGGACACCACTATTTACAAAACTTCCAGAAATAAAGCCAGAAGATATAGTTATATTAGAACTAAGTAGTTTCCAACTAATGGGAATGGAGATAAGCCCAGATATTAGCGTTATTACAAATATAACTCCAAATCACTTGAATATTCATAAAGATTATAACGAATATATAGAAGCTAAGAAAAACATCTTTAAATATCAAACTGATCAAGGAATAACTGTATTAAATTATGACAATGAGATAACTAGAAATTGTGCAAAAGAAGTCCCTGGAAAAGTAATATTTTTTAGTGGAAAGGAAAAATTAGATAATGGATTTATCGTGGATAATGGAATAATAAAAGAATGCGAAGATAAAGTAAGAAAACATATTCTAAATACAAATGAAGTCATATTAAGAGGTGAACACAACTACGAAAATATAGCAACAGCAATTGCAGCAACAAGTACATTAGTTAATATAGAAGATATAATAGATGCAGTAAAAGAATTTAAACCAGTAGAACATAGATTAGAACTAGTAAGAGAAATAGATGGAGTTAAATGGTATAATGATTCGGTAAGTTCATCACCAACAAGAACAATAGCAGGATTATATTCATTTAATGAAGATATAGTATTGATTGCTGGTGGTTATGATAAAAATCTAGATTATACACCAATTGCAAAGCCGATAATAGAAAAAGTAAAAACACTAATTTTACTAGGTCAAACTTCTGGAAAGATATTTGATGCTGTAAAAAAGGAATTAGAATTAGAAAATAAGAATCTAGATATATATATGTGTGACTCATTAGAAGAAACTGTAAATTTAGCAAAAAAATATGCTAAAAAAGGAGAGATTATACTATTTTCTCCTGCAAGTGCAAGCTTTGATATGTTTAAAAACTTTGCAGACAGAGGTGAAAAATTTAAAGAGCTAGTAAAAGCTATATAATTAACATATTTACAAAAAATGCATATCATATACAAAAGACAAAGGAGGTTTTTTGTATATGTATAATCAAACTTATGAAGAATACATAAGAAATATTTTAGGATATCCAAATTATTCTACAAATAACAATTATCCACCAACATACGAGAATTACATTAACAACTATAATACAAACAGCATGAATAATTCTGATATAGAGCAATATTATCCTGAAATATATAAAATTGTATATCCAATGGTATCACAAATTTGCAGGAATACAACAGGGGAAATAACAAGAGAAGTTATTGATGAGATGACTAATGAAATTTATTCAGCAGTAGAAGAAACCACAACAAGAAATGACATTAATTTACAAATAAATTTACAAAATGATGTAAAAACAGGTGAAAATAGAAATCAAAACCAAAGAAATAATAATATAAAAGAAAACACAAAAATAGATCTAATAAAAAAAGAAAATTCAAATGAAAAATTTGAAAACAGACAAGAGGATAGACTAATAAGAAATCCTGGATTACGAGATTTAATTAAAGTTTTAATTATAAGAGAATTATTAGGAAGACCCGGTCATCGCCCACCAAGACCACCTGTTAGACTGCCTTTCCCGGGAGGAAGACCAGAAATGCCACCACAAGGCCCAAACAGACCACCAATGATGCCAAGAAATATGTATGATATATATGAAAATTAAAAGCTAAATTAGAAAATAAAAATAAAGAGAAAGATAAACCCATATGTTCATAATGTTTATCTTTCTCTTTATTTTTGAAAAATTTAAAAAATAATAAAAAAAATTCTAGAATATAAATTAAAAAAATACAAAAAATAATATTGAGAAATTTTGAAAGGTGGTAATAAAATGAAAGTAAAAGATTGTATGTGTGAAAATGTTTGCTGTGTAAAGCCAGAAACAAAAATACAAGAAGTTGCAAAATTAATGAACCAAAATCATATAGGATGTGTTCCTGTATGTGATGATAACAATTGTATTTGTGGAATAATAACAGATAGAGACATAATATTAAGATGTGTTGCATGTGATAAAAACACAAATCAAACAACTGCAAGTGATATTATGACTTGTAATATAACAACTTGTAAAAAAGAAGATGAAATAACTAATGCTCAAAGTAAAATGGAACAAAAACAAATAAGAAGATTACCTGTATGTGATAATAACAATCAAGTAGTTGGAATTCTGACAATAGGAGATTTAGCACAAAATGATCAACAAATAGGAAAAGATCAGGTATGTACAACATTAGAAAATATATGTAATTGTGAAGGGCAAATAAAAAACGGACAATAAATTTAAATATATATAAATTTGACATGTTATTTTATATTATAACATGTCAAATTTTACTTTTGCATAATTAATATTTTTTTACATATATTAAAATTAGGTGAACAAAATGATTGTAAACATGTCATATTGGACAAGAGTATTAAAAAATATATTATATGTTATTTTAATATTAATAGGTTTATATATAGCATTAAAATTATCAATTTTTTATATGCCTTTTTTAATTGCATTTATAATATCATTAATGATAGAACCAGCAATAAAGAAAATAATGAAAAAAACGGGCTTAACCAGAAGAACTAGCTCTATCATAATATTTATATTAGTATCGATAATCATAATAGGAGGATTAGCATGGCTTTTAATAACATTATTTTCTGAATCATCTAATTTATTACAAAGCTTAAATGAGTATTTTGATAAATTATATAAACAATTTCAAAATCTAATTAATTACTTTAATTTTGACAATATTCACTTATCTGATGAAATACTAAATATAATACAAAATTCAACAGGTGACTTTTTAACAACCGCTTCTGAATGGCTAAGAAATATATTAAACAATTTATTAGATTTTATTACAAGTATACCTTCAATTGCAATTTGTATTGGTATAACTGTAATAGCTTTATACTTTATATGTGTAGATAAAATATATATTTTAGACCAAATAGAGCATCATCTTCCAAAATTATGGGTTAAAAAAATTTCAATACATTTAAAGGAGTTAATTGAAACATTAGGAGGTTATCTAAAAGCAGAAGCAACATTAATATTAGTTTCTTTTATAATATCACTAATAGGACTATATATTTTACAAATAGTAGGATTTAAAATTGAATATCCTTTACTTATGGCTCTATTTATAGGCTTTGTAGACGCTCTACCAATACTTCGGATCTGGTACAGTAATGATACCATGGGCAATAATATGTGCCTTAAACGGAGATATTAATTTAGGAATAGCAATAATAATATTATTAATTATAATGTCAATCGTAAGACAAGTACTAGAACCTAAATTAGTAAGTAAGAATATAGGTGTACATCCCATATTTACATTAATTGCAATGTATACAGGATTTAAAATAATAGGAATAATAGGGCTTTTAATAGGTCCAATAGTATTAATTATAGTAAAAAATATATTTGCAAATTTGATTGATAGAGGTGTATTTAAAACAATTTTTGACAAAAAATAGAAAAAGACATATATAAATCACATGTCTTTTTCTGTAACAAATAAATAAGTATATTTATTCCCATTCTATTGTTGCTGGTGGTTTTGAAGTAATATCATAAACTACTCTATTCACATGATTAACTTCATTTACAATTCTACTTGAAACTTTTTCTAAAACTTCATATGGTATTTTACTCCAAAAACCTGTCATAAAATCAGTAGTTTCAACAGCACGAAGTGCTATTGTATAATCATATGTTCTTTCATCTCCCATAACACCAACAGATTTTAAATTTGTTAAAACTGCAAAATATTGATTAATGTTTCTATGCAATCCAGCATTAGCAATCTCTTCTCTAAATATTGAATCTGCTTCTTTTAAGATATCTAATTTTTCATCAGTAATATCTCCAATAACTCTAATTGCAAGGCCTGGACCAGGGAAAGGTTGTCTATATACTAAATTTTCAGGGATACCTAATTCTAATCCTGTTTTTCTAACTTCATCTTTGAATAAATCTCTTAACGGTTCTACAATTTCTTTAAAATCTATATAGTCAGGTAAACCTCCAACATTGTGATGACTTTTTATTACAGAACTTTTACCTAAACCACTTTCAATAACATCAGGATATATTGTGCCTTGAACTAGGAAATCAACAGTTCCAATTTTTTTAGCTTCTTCCTCAAAAACTCTTATAAATTCTTCGCCTATAATTTTTCTTTTCTTTTCAGGATCTGTAACACCTGCAAGTTTTTCTAGAAATCTATTTTTAGCATTTACTCTAATTAAATTAATATCAAATTGATTTCTAAAAACTTCTTCAACCTCATCTCCTTCATTTTTACGAAGTAAACCATGATCAACAAAAATACAAGTTAAATTTTTTCCAATAGCTTTATGTAATAAAACTGCTGCAACTGATGAATCAACACCACCAGATAAAGCACATAAAGCTTTTTTATCTCCAATTTTTTCTTTTAATGATTTAATACTTTCATCCACAAATGAAGCTATTTGCCAGTCACCTTTACAATTACAAATTTCAAATAAAAAGTTCCTTATTACTTGTGTTCCATTAATAGAATTATTAACTTCTGGATGAAATTGAATACCATATAGTTTTTTATCTACATTTTCCATTGCCGCATTTGGACAAGATAGGGTAGAAGCAATATTTTTAAATCCATCAGGTACAGTTTCTACATAATCTGTATGACTCATTAAAAATCTATTATCATTTTCAAAGCCCTTAAATAACAAAGAAGTATTATCAATAGAAACATCTGTTGTACCATATTCTCTTTTATTAGCTTTTGCAACATTTCCTCCTAATATATAAGTCATTAATTGCATTCCATAACAAATACCAAGTACAGGTATACCTAATTCAAAAATACCATCTGCACATCTAGGTGAATCATTTCCATAAACACTTGCAGGTCCTCCTGTAAAAATTATACCTTTTGGATTCTTTTCTTTAATCTCTTCAATTGAAATATTGAAAGGTACTACTTCTGAATAAACATTACATTCTCTTACTCTTCTTGCTATTAGTTGATTATATTGTCCTCCAAAATCTAGAATTAAAATTAGTTCATTATTTTTCATAATTTACCTCCAAATAAATTTATGCCTATATTTTACCATAAATATCCTATAAAGTAAAGAAGAAGTGGGATAATTATATTCCCACTTCTTGCTTACTAACAGCAAAATATGATGGAGAATATCCATATTTTTGATATTCTGCTATCAGTTCTTTCATATCAGCTTCCTCGGGAGAGGCATGCCAAGTTTTCCGGTGCATCCACTTACCATCTTCGCTTTGAAGCAGAAGATGATAATCAAAATAATCAGCTCTATGTTCATAATCCCAGTGGACAGGAACAAAGCCAAAAAAGCAAATTTTCCATTCCTTATCGGCTACAACACCTTCAAGTTCAGTTACAGACCGGACCTGTAAATTGTATTTATCAGCAACTTTACGAAGAGCCTCTAATGGAGTCAAACTCCAATCAAGATTATCTGGTCTCAAATTTTCCCGATCTTCAATTTTTAATGCATACGTTAAACAATTGTTCATAACATATACTCCTTTCAGCTTTTTATTATACTTAAATTATACCATATATTTTACATAAAATCAAAATTATAGTACTCCATCAGTAGGAATATAGCTTTCATCTGGTGGATAAACATATTCTTCATTAGGAACAGAAGACTCTTTCATTTCAGTAACTTTTAATATTGGTATTTCTCCATGATAATCACCTTTAATAATTTCGCCTGTAACTTCAACCCAAGTATCATCTTTAAAATTCTTAGCATTTTCATATTCAGATAAAAAACCAACAACAACATATTGATGATTAGAGGAAATAATCATATCTCTTGCTAAAACAAATTGGTTTTCTTTTAAATCAGAAACTCTATAAACATAACCTGTAAAATTAATTTTTAATCCAACATAACTATCAATATTATCATGTACAGCTTTCAAAATGTTAGTATAATTTGCGGCTGATATTTTAGAAATATCACTTTGAGGCAAACAAGAAGATTTATTCTTATTATGACTTGCACCATAAAAAATTTTAAATGTAACAATTCCAACTATTATAACAATCAATACTATTGTTAGTATGAAAAAACACTTAAATAAATTTTTTCCATTGACTTTAAAATTATATATAAACATAAAGAACCTCCACTATTTAAGCAATATAAAATGTATAAAAGTATATTAAATACTATGTGTAGTTATTAAATTTTATGATAAAGATAGAGATATAAATAAAAATATTTCAAATATTAATGTTTTTATATAAAATATTAATGTTTTTATATAAAATACTTGATAAATTAGACTTTTAGTGATATAGTAACAAAGTAAAAAATATTAACTTAGGAGGAGTCAATTCAAAATGAGCATATTAAAGAAAATCTTTAAAACATATAGTGAAAAAGAAGTTAAAAGAGTAATGCCAATAGTTCAAAAAATTAATAGCCTAGAAGAAGAAATTTCAAAATTAAGTGATAAAGAACTAAGAGGAAAAACAGAGTATTTTAAAAAACAATTACAAGAAGGGAAAACATTAGATGATATATTACCAGAAGCTTTTGCAGTTGTTAGAGAAGCATCTAAAAGAGTTTTAGGAATGAGACACTTTGATGTACAATTAATAGGAGGTATTATCTTACATCAAGGAAGAATTGCTGAAATGAAAACAGGTGAAGGTAAAACATTGGTTGCAACTTTACCAGTATACTTGAATGCACTAGAAGGAAAAGGTGTACATGTAATTACAGTAAATGACTATTTAGCAAAAAGAGATAGTGAATGGATGGGAAAATTATATAAATTCTTAGGACTATCAGTAGGTTTAGTAATTGCAGGTATGGAACCTAAGGCAAAACAAGATGCTTATAATAGTGATGTAACATATGGAACTAACAATGAATTTGGTTTTGACTATTTAAGAGATAATATGGTTATATACAAAAACCAATTAGTTCAAAGAGGACTACATTATGCAATTGTAGACGAAATAGATAGTATTTTAATTGATGAAGCTCGTACACCTCTTATAATATCAGGTAGAGCAAACGAATCATCAGATTTATATAAAAAAGCAGACAATTTTGTACGTAGATTAAAACCAAAAGTAATTGTAGAAGAAGATGTAAAAAACTTTGACCAAGCAGAAGATAATGAAAAATATGACTATATCGTAGACTTAAAAGCAAAATCTGCATCACTTACCCAAAAAGGTATTAAAAAAGCAGAAGAAACATTTGGATTAGAAAACTTTAATGATTTAGAAAACTCAACATTGGTACATCATGTAAATCAAGCATTGAGAGCACATGGGGTAATGAAAAAAGATATAGATTATATAGTAAAAGATGGTGAAGTTTTAATTGTTGATGAATTTACAGGACGTATAATGTATGGAAGAAGATATAATAATGGACTACATCAAGCAATAGAAGCAAAAGAACATGTTAAAATAGCTGATGAGTCAAAAACACTTGCAACAATCACTTTCCAAAACTTTTTCAGAATGTATGACAAATTATCTGGTATGACTGGTACTGCTATGACAGAAGCAGCAGAATTTGAGGAAATATATAATTTAGATGTTGTTGAGATACCAACAAATAAGCCAATGATCCGTAAAGATGAAAATGATGTTATATATAAAAATGAAAATGCAAAATATAGAGCAATTGTAGAGAGTATAAAAGAAAGTCATAAAAAGGGACAACCAGTACTAGTTGGTACAGTATCAATTGAAAAATCAGAAAAATTAAGTAAATTATTAAAACAAGAAGGAATTAAACATGAAGTATTAAACGCTAAATATCATGAAAAAGAAGCAGAAATAATTGCACAAGCAGGAAAATTTGGTGCAGTTACAATTGCAACAAACATGGCCGGACGTGGTACAGACATTATGTTAGGAGGTAATAGTGAATATTTAGCAAAAGAACAACTAAGAAAAAATAAAATGCCAGCAGAATTAATTGAAGAAGCAGACACATACTATGAGACAGATAATCAAGATATACTAAAAGCAAGAGAAGAATTCAAAAAATTAGTAGATAAATTTAATGAAGAAATAAAAGATGAAAAAGAAAAAGTAATCACAGCTGGTGGATTAAAAATAGTTGGAACAGAAAGACATGAATCAAGAAGAATTGATAACCAGTTAAGAGGACGTTCTGGCCGTCAAGGAGACATAGGAGAGTCTAAATTCTATATCGGATTAGATGATGACTTAATGAAAATATTTGGTGGAGACGCAATAACAAGAGTATATAATACATTAGGGGCAGATGAAAATATGCCAATAGATTCTAGAATCATTTCAAATGCAGTAGAAAACGCTCAGAAAAAAGTTGAAGGTAGAAATTTTAGCATTCGTAAAAACGTATTAAAATATGATGATGTTATGAATGCTCAAAGAGAAATTATATACAAACAAAGAAGAGAAGTTCTAGATGGTGAAAACATTCATGACAATATTGTAGCCATGATAGACTTTGTTGCAGAAAACATATCAAATATATTTATTGAAGGAGAAACACAAGAATTAAATGTCGAATCCTTAAATACAGAAATATTAAATGTATTTGGAATTGATATGTTAGACTTCATAAAAGAAAACAAAAACAACATACAAACAATTTCTGATGAATTAAAGAAAAGAGCAATGGAAATCTATGAATCAAAAGAACAAGAAATTGGTGCTAATGAGATGAGAGAACTTGAAAGAGTTGTAATGCTTAAAGTAGTTGATGAAAAATGGATGAACCATATTGATAGCATGGATGAATTAAAAAATGGAATTGGACTTCGTGCTTATGGACAAAAAGATCCTGTTGTTCAATATAGACTTGAAGGTTTTGACATGTTTGATGAAATGATTAATGATATAAAATACGATGTAACAAAAATACTAATGCATATAAGACAACAAGGAGAAACAAAAAGACAAGAAACTGTAAAAATAACAGGAGCTGCATTAGAAGCAATTCATAGCGTAGATGGAGGATCAAAAATTGGTACCGATGTTGATAGA
>CALXKA010000036.1 GCA_944388765.1 uncultured Clostridia bacterium | reverse complement strand
ACCAATTACCGCATTAAAAAATTAAATATAAAAAGAAAAAATCAAAATAACTGTCTAAATCAGAATCAACCAGAAGGTATTTCAATGGCAGTACCAATGAAAAATGGTGGTATGAGTAAAGGAAAAGTTATATTTTATGTATTATTATCTGGAATTACTACTGGTATAGGAGCATTTTTTGGAGCAGTAGTTGGAGGAATATCAGAACAAATAATAGCTATATGTTTAAGTTTTGCAGCTGGTGCAATGTTATATATTGTATCAGGAGAACTAATACCAGAATCTAATAAATTATATCATGGAAGAATGACTGCTCTTGGAAATATTATTGGATTTATACTAGGATTATTTGCAATGTCATTATAGTTTAATATAAATAAATGTGTTAACTAAAAATTTAAGTATAATATATAATGTTTTTGATAAAATAATAAAGTACGATTTTAAATATGACTTGACAAATGTTAAAATATAGTTTAACATATTATATATAAAATGTTAAATCATACTTTTAAAAAATGAAAGAAGGTGAATATGATGTCAATTTTTTCAGAAGAAGAAGTATTAAAAGTACTAAATATATATAATCCATGGTGGAAAATAGGAGAACTGCCAAAGGATTATATTCAGAAAATGAAACGACTTGCTTTTTATGATGTAAAAGATATATTGATGAAAAGTGATATTAGAAGATTTGTTGTATTATCTGGCGCAAGGAGAGTTGGAAAGACAACCATTTTGTATCAATTAATTGATGAACTATTAAATCATGGTGTAAATGAAAAAAATATAGTGTATATGTCACTAGATAATCCAATACTAAAATTTGGTTCCTTAGATAAAATCTTAGAAATCTATGTTCAAAACATTTCACCAAAAGGTGAAATATATATTTTTTTAGATGAGATACAATATAGTACAGAATGGAATAGTTGGTTAAAAGTATTTTATGATCAAAATATAAATTGGAAAATTGTTGCTACTGGAAGTGCAAGTCCTTTAATTGATAAAGGGGTTTCAGAAAGTGGAGTTGGTAGGTGGATAACGATAACAGTACCTACATTATCTTTTTATGAATATTGTAAATTAATTAATAAAGAGGATAAGTTAACAGGAAAAACTGTTTTTGAAATTATAAACAACATGCCACAAAAGTTAGTAAAGGAAATTCTAAAAGCACAAGGAACAGATTCAATAACTGAAATATTATCAAGATATGAATCAAGGCTTGTAAAGATAGAAGAAAAAATACCAAAAGATTTTTCAATAACTAAGTTACAAGATATAGATACGAAAAAATTGAAAGAAATAGTAGGATTATTAGATTCGGTTAAAGAAGATTTCGCTAGATATTTAACAATAGGGGGGTTCCCAGAATTAGCTTTATCTAAAAATGATAGAAATGCTCAAAGAATATTAAGGGAAGACATTGTAGATAAAGTGCTAAAAAGAGATATGCCAGAGTTGTTTAATATAAGAAATATTAGTGTATTAGAAAAAGTCTTTCTATATTTATGTTTTGAATCTTCTAATATAATAAATTATTCTACAATGTCTCAAACATTAGAAGGTGTTTCATTACCTACTTTGCAAGATTATATAAAATATTTACAAAAAGCGAATTTAATTTATATTAGTGAAATGATAAATAATACAGGGACAAAAATACTAAAATCTAATCCAAAAATATATATTGTTGATAGTGCCATAAGAAATGCAGTATTAATGAAAGATAATGTTTTAATTGATGCTACTGAAATGGGATATGTTGTTGAAACAGCTGTATATAGACATGTATATACTTACATGCAAAATAAAACTGGAAATATAGGATATTATAGAGAGAAAGATAAAGATAAAGAGATAGATATTGTAACAGAATCTGTTAAAGAAAATATGTATATTGAAGTGAAATATAGGGAAAATCCAGAAGTGAAAAAGGACAATCCTATATATACTAGAACAGGTGATTCTGATAGATTATTTATTATAACTAAAAATTCAGAAGATTGTGAAGTTGCACAGTTAGAAAATGGAAAAAGGCTTGTAAAAATACCAGCATATGCATTCCTATATTTGATAGGATTAGAGGAGGCTAGAAAGTAATATGAAAATAATGTTTATATGTACAGGAAATATATGTAGAAGTGCAATGGCAGAATGGTTGTTGAAATATAAAATAAAAGAAAGAAAAATAAATGATATTGAAGTATATTCATGTGGAATTTATGCAGAAGATGGAGATGTTCCAACTTGGGAAGCAAAAAAAGTAATGATGGATGAATATTCAATTGATATGAATAAACATAGAGCGACAAATATTGTAAATTCAAATATAAAGGAAATGGATTTAATATTATGTGCAACATCAAGACATAAAAGAGATGTTTTAAGAATATATCCAGATTTAGAAGGAAAGGTTTTTACTATGAAAGAGTATGTTAGATATGACAGGGAATATCATGATAAAATTGATATTAAAGATCCTTGGGGATATGATATTGAAACATATAGATCTTGTGTTGCAGAAATTGATGAATGTTTAGAATTATTATTAGATAAAATACAATAATTTTATACTTTGTTTGAAATTTAAAAAATTATATAGGATTATATAAGAAAATGAGAGGGATTTATAAGAAAGTAAGTAAAATTGTACTTGCTTTTTTATTTTTGATATAGTAAAATGTGAAATGCAAACAAGTATTTGAAAAAGATAAGATAGATTAAGGGGTTTTCTAATTTAGGAAAGGAAGTTATAAAATGCAAGATATTTTAAAAAGTTTAAATGATAAACAATATGAAGCTGTTGTTAATACAGAAGGACCATGTTTAGTTATAGCAGGTGCTGGTAGTGGTAAGACAAAAGTTTTAACCCACAAAATTGCTTATTTGATAGGAGAAAAAGGTGTAAAACCTTGGAATATATTAGCTATTACTTTTACAAATAAAGCAGCAAATGAAATGAAAGAAAGAATTGCAAATATTGTAGGAGATGATGCAAAAGATATTTGGATGGGAACATTTCATTCTATTTGTGTGCGTATATTAAGAAAATTTATAGATAGAATTGGTTTTGATTCTTCTTTCATAATTTTTGATACTTCTGATCAAAGAACAATAGTAAAAGGATGTTTAAAAGATTTAGCGATTGATGATAAATTATTTAATGATAGAAGTGTTTTATCAGAAATTAGTAATGCTAAAAATGAAATGTTAGAACCAGAGCAATATGCTATAAGAGCAAAAGGAGATTTTAGAAAAGAAAAAATTTCATCTGTATATGAGTTATATCAAAAGAGGTTAAAAGAAAATAATGCTATTGATTTTGATGATATTATTAATTATGCTATTAAAATATTAGAAGAGAATGCTGATATATTAGAATATTATTCAAATAAATTTCAATATGTTTTAGTAGATGAATATCAAGATACAAATAAATCACAATTTACATTAGTTACAATGCTTGCATCTAGAAACGGAAATATTACAGTTGTTGGAGATAATGATCAAGGAATTTATAGTTTTAGAGGTGCTGATATTTCTAATATATTAAATTTTGAAAGAGATTTCCCTGGAACTAAAATTATTAAGTTAGAACAAAACTATCGTTGTACCGGAAATATATTAAGAGCTGCAAATGCAGTTATAAAGAATAATGAAGTAAAATATAAAAAAGAATTGTGGACACAAAATGATGAAGGTAACTTACCAAAAGTATATCAAGCAGATAATGAATATGATGAAGCATCATATATAGTAGAACAAATTGAACATCTAAAAAGAGAAGAGTATTATAAATATTCGGATTTTGCAATACTTTATAGAATGAATACCCAATCAAGAGCAATAGAAGATATTTTAAGAAGAGAAAATATCCCATATAAGATTGTAGGTGGATTAAAGTTCTACGAAAGAAAAGAAATTAAGGACACTATTGCATATTTAAGATTAATACAAAATACAAATGACAATTTGAGTTTAAAAAGAATTATAAACGAACCTAAAAGAGGAATAGGTAAAACTAGTTTAGAAAAAGTAGAACAAATAGCAGAAGTATCTGAAACTTCTATGTATGAGGTTATAAAAAGAGCAGATGAATTTGGTTTAAATAGAGTGTTTTTAAATTCAAGAGATTTTATAAATGTTATAGAAGAATTGAGAACTAAAAAAGATGAATTATCTATTTCTGAAATAATTAAATTAACTTTAAAGAAAACAGGTTATATGAAAGCCTTAGAAACAGAAAATACAATAGAGGCAGAAAATAGAATTGCAAACTTAGATGAGTTATTAACTGTTGCGATAGAATTTGAAGAAGAATTTGCAGAAAACTCATTACAAGAGTTTTTAGAGGGAATTACATTATCAAGTGACATAGATAATATAGAAGAACAAGAAGACTCTGTAACTTTAATGACATTACATAGTGCAAAAGGTCTTGAATTTCCAGTGGTATTTTTAGTTGGTATGGAAGAAGGTATATTTCCAGGATATCAATCTATGATGGAACCAAAAGAATTAGAAGAAGAAAGACGTTTATGTTATGTCGGTATTACTAGGGCAAAAGAAAATCTATTTTTAACATGTAGTAAACAAAGAACGGTTTTTGGTTCTACAAGTTATAATCCTGTATCTAGATTTTTAAATGAAATTCCAGAAGAATTATTAGAAGGATATCAAGAAGCTTTTGGTGAAGCTGATAATAATAAAAATCAAATGTTTAAAGATTCAAAATATACATGGACTTATGGAAGCAAAGATAATAGTACTGTAAAAACATATAAAATAAATGAAAAGGAACCTGTTATGGCAGCAAGTAGTAAAAATACAGGTTTTGCATTTAGAACAGCAGAAAGTTTCTTAAATAACTTAGGAAAGAAAACATCTGATAACCAAGGTAATGTAGATTTATCAAAATATGAAGCAGGAGTTAGAGTATTTCATAAAAAGTTTGGGGAAGGAACTATAAACATGGTAGAACCAGAAGGAGAAGATTTAAAAGTAGATATTAATTTTGATAAAGTTGGACACAAAAGATTAATGGCAAAATATGCTAATTTAGAAGTTATAGAATAGATAAGTTATATAATTAAAAAAATTTTAAAAATGAAATTTATACATCTAATTTTAAAAATTAGATGTATTTTTTCTTTGTACTAGTATAAAAATATTAGATTTTGTAAATACTTATTAAAGAAATTAAATGAAAGGAATGATTTAAATGGCAGATTTAACACAAGCAGAATTACAACATTTAAGACATTTGATAGGTGCTCATGAAACATCATATCAAAAATTAAACACATATTCAGCACAAGCTGTTGATCCACAAATAAAGCAATTATTTGCTAAGTCAGCACAAGATGCATTAAATACGAAACAAAAGTTGATGACATTTTTAAATAATTAGAAGGGAGAGTTAGAAGTAATGGATGAAAAAACAATGGTAAATGATATTTTAAGTAGTGTAAAATCAGATTTAACTGCTTATCAAACAGCGATATCTGAATCTGAAAACATGAATTTAAGACAAACTTTTCAACAAATAAGAAATAGTGATGAAAGTTTTCAATATGAATTGTTTAAAATAGCTCAAACAAAAGGATATTATAAACCAGCTCAAAAGGCTACTGTTACAGAAGTTAATCAAGTAAAAACTGAGTTGCAACAATAAAATTAATTAAAACCTTAATTTTTTCTATAAGTTAAAAGGAAAAATTAAGGTTTTAATATTTAAAAAGAAAATGAGAGATAAAGAGAAAAAAATAGAGATAAATCGAAAAAAAAGAAAGAAACTTACGGGAATCGGATAAACAATATCTTTGCAAAAAAATAAATATTACAATATTATTACATCAATAATACTTAGATTAAATAGAAGGAATCACAAAGGAGATTGAATAATATGTTCAAAAAAATAATGGTACACACAAGAAGGTGCATCAAATTTATAATTTTGTTTATGATTGCTGCTTTTTTAATTGTGGGAGCTATTGCTTTTTTATATAAACCAACATATAGTGTTTTTATAAATGGTGAGCAAGTGGGGTATACAGAAAATCGTTCTAATTTACAACATAAAATAAATGATTATGTGGAAAATGGAAATGGTGACAGTGAAAATGTAGCATTTGTACAGGTTAACAATATGCCAGAATATAAATTGTGTTTATTGAAGAAAAATATAGTAACAAATGATGATGAGATTTTTGAAAATATTAAGTCACAAGGAGTTACATACTATCGTTATTATGCTATTTTAGATAATCAAGAAGAAAAATTATATGTATCAAATTTTGAAGAAGCGGAAAATGTAGTTAATACTTTAAAAGAAAAGGATAGTTCAAATGTTGAAACAATATCTATTGTAGAAAAGTATGAAACGGAATTAAAAGATTTAGTTTCAGTTGATGAAGCTGTTTCAAAATTATATATAGAAAAACCAAAGGTTGTAAAAGTTGCACAAACATCAACTGGTAGATATCAAGCAACAGGAACAGTAAATACAAAAGGCACTACTTCAAGTGGTAAGGCAAATTTAGGAATATCACTAATTAGACCTGTTTCAGGAACTATAACATCTAGATTTGGAGCCGGAAGTAGTATTAGAAGATCTTCACATACAGGTTTAGATATTGCTGCTCCAACAGGAACAACAGTTGTGGCTGCTGCTTCTGGAACAGTTACTTTCTCAGGATATAAAGGTTCTTATGGTAATATGCTAGTAATAAGCCATGGAAATGGAGTACAAACATATTATGCACATTGTAGTAAATTATATGTTTCATCAGGTACACAGGTATCACAAGGACAAAAAATTGCATCTGTTGGATCTACTGGAAATTCAACAGGACCACATTTACATTTAGAAATTAGAGTAAATGGAGTTGCATATAATCCACAAAATTATCTATATTAAAATAAAATTACCTCTTAAAATCATTTAAGAGGTTTATTTTATTAGATTAAATATTTTATTCCTTTGAAGATAGCATTGTTTTTTATAAATGTTCTACCATGCTCAGACAACTTATATTCAAAATTATTTGAGTAATTTTGAAACTTCGAGAATTCAGATAATATATTAAAAAATTTATGGATATATTCATATTTTAAGTTGATGTCTTTAAATATTAAGTAGAATTTGTTTTGATAATTATAAAGTACTATTTTTTTGGCAATTTTTTGTGTTTCTATATTTGATATATTGCTAATGAATTTACAAAAATCACAAAAACAATAAAAGTTATTAAATTCATATACCGCATTTTTTAAGTTGGGATTATGTATTTTTCTTTTAACAGTCAATTTGCTTTTATTATTTGAAATAGGTGCTATGTCGTTTGTAGAAAATTTGGTAATTGTAAAGACTATTGAATCTTCAAATGCAGAAAAAGCTTCTATTAATAATTTACATCCTTCTGTATGGAAATTAACTTCTTTTTCAGCTTTTTCTAATATATCTAGAAAAATGTTTTGAGAATTTGCCATATTGTTAAAAAAGCTATGTAGATCATTTGTATTATTTTCTATATCTTTAAAATTCATAATAACTCGTATTTTGTTTTCTGTTAATTTTTCAATTTTCATAAATATAAGGCCTCCTAAGTTTTATAATTATATTATACTACTAATATTATTATATGGGAAGAAGTAATTTTTGGTAACATAGAATTTAGTACAAAAAGTTTTATTAAATATTGTAATATACTTGAAAAATTTGCTAATTCAATATATAATATCATGGAGTTAAAAAGGAAGATCCGTAAGGAAATATAGAATTTGGAGGAGAAGTAAATATGGCAACAAAAGAAAAAAATATATGGATACTTTTAATATTTATTTTATCAGGATTAGTAGTAGGGGGACTATTAGGAGAACTTGCATCAAATATAGATTGGCTTTGGTGGTTATCATATAGCCAAAGTTTTGGCTTAGAAAATCCAATCGTATTAGATTTAAGTGTTGTAAAAATAACATTTGCACTAATGTTTAAAATAAGTATATCTAGTATTATAGGAATGATATTAGCAATATTTATATACAAAAAAATGTAATAGGGGCAATTTGTGGACAAGAAAGGATTTGTTAAAATTGTCAATGACTATAAAAGAATTGCCAGAAACAGAAAGACCTTATGAGAAGTTAGAATTATATGGAGAAAAAGCATTATCAAATGCTGAATTGCTAGCTATTATAATTAAATCAGGAACAAAAAATGAAACATCTGTACAAGTAGCCCAAAAAATTTTGAATCTAGATGAAACTAGACAAGAGGGATTGAATTTTTTAAGAAATGTTTCAATTGAAGAGCTAATTCAAATAAAAGGCATAGGAAAGGTGAAAGCTATACAGCTTAAAGCAATAGGAGAATTAGTAATTAGAATGTCAAAACCATCTAATTATAAGAAAATAGTTATTCGTTCACCAGAAGATATTGCAAATATTGTAATGGAAGAAATGAGATTTCAAAAAAGGGAAATTGCTAAAATTGCAATATTAAACCAAAAAAATGAAATATTAAAAATAGAAGATATATCTTTTGGAGGAACTTCTTTTGTAAATGTTTCAGTAAAAGATATAATGGTAGAACCTATAAAAATGAAAGCACCCAAAATAATTTTAATACATAATCATCCAACAGGAGATGCAACACCAAGTAAGGCAGATATTGAATTTACTAGTAGTTTATATGATATAGGACAAATATTAGGTATAGAATTAGTTGATCATATTGTTATAGGAAATGCGACTTATACAAGTATTTTTTCTAAAATAGTTTCAAATACAAAAGAGGGAAAATAGTAAATTAAGGGAAAGGATAGAGAATTATGAAATTTTTTACATTTGGTTCAAAAGATATAGGAATAGATTTAGGAACAGCTAATTTGTTAGTTACTTTAAAAGGGAAAGGGATTGTTTTAAAAGAACCATCAGTAGTAGCTATTGATAGAAAAACAGGTAATATATTAGCAACAGGAAATGAAGCAAAAGAAATGCTAGGTAGAACGCCAGAACAAATTAAGGCAGTAAGACCTTTAAAAGATGGAGTTATTGCAGATTTTACAGCTACTCAATTAATGTTAAAAAATATAATAGAAAAGGTTGGAAGAAGATATAATGTAGGTAAACCAAGAGTTGTTGTAGGTGTACCTTCTGGAATAACAGAAGTTGAAGAAAGAGCAGTAGAAGAATCAGTTATACAAGCAGGAGCAAAAGAAGTTTATTTAATAGAAGAACCAATGGCAGCAGCAATAGGAGCAGCATTAGATGTAGGAGAGCCAACTGGAAGCATTATTGTTGATATTGGCGGGGGTACAACAGAAGTTGCAGTTATTTCTTTGGGAGGAATTGTTGTAAGCCATTCTTTAAGAGTAGCAGGTGATGAGCTAGATGAAGATATAGTTAATTATGTAAAAAGAGAAATGAATCTAGCAATTGGAGAAACAACAGCAGAACAAATAAAGATGCAAATAGGTTGTGCAATGCCACTTATGACTGAAATGTCAATGGATGTAAGAGGAAGAGACCTAACAGATGGTTTACCAAGAACAGTAAAAGTAACTTCTGTTCAAATGGAAGAAGCGATGAAAGAATCTATTGGTAAAATTGTGGAAATAGTAAAATTAACATTAGAAAAGACACCACCAGAATTAGCCTCAGATATTATGGAAAAGGGAATTGTACTTGCAGGAGGAGGAGCATTAATAAAGAATTTAGACAAATTATTAAGTCTAGAAACAGGTATGCCAGTATATGTGGCAGAAGAACCATTAGACTGTGTAGTACGAGGAACAGGTAAAACTTTGGAGGATTTAGAAAGATTAAAAACAGTCCTAATTAATGCTAGAAAAAGAAAATAGTATATAAGGAGCGGAAAATGTATCAAAATAAAAAAGCTGGAAAAATAGGAATTATTATTACTATTATAATTTTAATTTTAATAGTTATTTTTTCAAATGGAGAAAACAATACATCTTTTTTTGAAAATGCAGCAAGTAATTTAGTAATGCCGATTCAAAATGGTTTGACTTATTTAAAAAATAAAATAAGTGGAAATAGTACATTTTTTACCGACATAAGTAATTTACAGCAAGAAAATGAAGAATTAAAACGAAAAAATAGTGAATTAGAACAATCATTAAGGGAATTGGAAAATATTAAGACTCAAAATGAGACTTTGAAGGAATATCTGAATTTAACAGAAAAATATGGAGAATATAATACAGTACCAGGATATGTAATAAATAAAGATATAAGCAATTATTCAAAAACAATTGTAATAAATTTAGGTTCAGATGATGGTGTTGCTGAAAATATGACTGTTATAGCAGATCAAGGGTTAGTTGGTTATGTTGTATCTGTAACAGATACAACAGCAAAGGTTCAGACAATAGTAGATACTGCAAGTTCTGTAAGTTGTGTTATGAGTTCAAATGATGAAAGTATAGTATGCAAAGGTACATTGGATGATTCATCATCATTAAGAGCAATGTATATACCAACAGATAGTAATATAGCACAGGGAGAAAGTATTGAGACATCAGGACTAGGAGGTATTTATCCAAAAGGAATACATGTCGGAACAGTAAAAAAAGTAACAAACACTCAAAATTTAACAGATCGTTATGCAATAGTAGAAACGGCAGTTGATTTTGATAAATTAAATACTGTATTAGTAATAACAAATCAGTAAGAAAGAGGTGAACTAATTGAAAAAATTTATCATAAATTTATTTTTTGTATTGACAGTGTTTATTATATATTTTTTGCAGTCTAATTTTTTCACTTGGTTCAATATTGCTGAGGTAATGCCTAATGTTTTTATTATTTTTGTTTTATTTGTAGGATTATTTACAAACAAAACACTTGGTACAATATATGGAGTTATTATTGGACTTATATTAGATTTATTATTTGGTACAAAAGTGGGAATTCAGGCAGTTTCATTAGGTTTGATTGGTTTTTTAGCTGCGATATTTGATAAAAACTTTTCAAAAGATAGTAGAATGACAATTATGGTTATGGTATTAGGGTCAACAATAATAGTAGAAGTTATTAATTATTTATTAAAATATATGTTTATAGGAAATAGTGTAGAAATATTTAATTTTATTAGAATATTAATTTTGGAAGTTATATTTAATTTAATTTTGACAATTATTATTTATCCTCTAATACAAAAATTTGGATATGAAATAGAAAATGAATATAAAGGAAATAAGATTTTAACGAGATATTTTTAGAAAAAGGGATGTAAAAATTATGCAATAAGGCAGGTGATAATTTGGTAAGATTTAAGAAATTGAAAAACAAAAATGTAAAAAGAGCAAATGTAAATTTAAGATTTAATGTTATAACAGTTTTAATATATGTAATAGGTATTATTTTAATTGCTAGATTATTTAGCTTGCAAATTGTACATGGTGCAGAATATAGAGAACAATCTAATACAAGATTAACTAGGGAAAGTACAATAGAAGCAGCAAGAGGTTCTATTTTAGATAGAACAGGACAAGAATTAGTTACATCAGATGCAGAGTTTTCTTTGGAAATGTATAAAACAAAAGTAGATAATGAAACTTTGAATCAGGACATACTTAATATGGTACAGGTTTTAGAAAAGTATGGATGTTCATATTCTGATGATTTCCCAATTAATATTAATCCTTTTGAATATACAATCTCAGGAGATGAATTGACTGAATGGAAGGAAAATTATGACATTGATGAAAATATGACAGCAGAACAAGCTTTTTATGAGTTTAAAGATAAATATGAAATTACAAATACAGATATTCAAGAAGTTAGAAAAACAATTGCTATAAGATATTTAATATCACAAAAAGGATATAGTAGTACAAGATCTGTTACAATTTCAGAAAATATACCAAGAGAAGCAGTAGCAGAATTTAGCGAAAGTGCTGATAAATTTGCTGGAATAAATATTGTTGTAAAACCTGTTCGTAAATATACTTCTGGAAACCTAGCTTCACATATTTTAGGTTATGCATCTCAAATAAGTTCAGAAGAATATGAAACTAGAAAAGAATATTATTCACAAAATGATATTATAGGAAAAACAGGAATAGAATATGTTTTTGAGGAATATTTAAAGGGTAAAAATGGTACTAAACAAATAGATATGGCAGTTGATGGTACAACAACTGCTGAATACATAGCAGAAGAAGCTATAAAAGGTTCTGACATAGTCCTTACAATTGATGCAAATTTACAAAAAGTAACAGAAGAAGCTTTAAAGACTAATATTGAAAAAATTAGAAATGGAGGATTTGGTCAACGTTTTGATACAAATGCTGGTGCTTGTGTTGTTATGAATGTAAATACGGGAGAAGTATTAGCAATGGCTAGTTATCCTGATTATAATCCAGCAGATTTTGTTGGAGGAATAAGTACAGAAAAATGGAATGAATATACAAATAATAATGCAAAGCCACTTGTAAATAAAGCTGTACAAAATTCATATTCTCCTGGATCAACTTTTAAAATGATTACAGCAATTGCAGGTTTAGAATCTGGAACAATTAGAACAAGTACAAGAATAAATGATACAGGGGTATATAGGAAATATAGAGATTATCAACCAAGATGTTGGTATTATAGTGACTATGGTAGAGGACATGGATGGCTTGATGTTTCAGGAGCAATAGAAAAGTCTTGTAACTATTTCTTCTATCAAACAGCAGATAATATGGGAATTGATAATTTAGTTAAATTTGCTAAATATTTTGGATTAGGAAATAAAACTGGAATAGAGCTTCAAAGTGAAACAGCTGGACAATTAGCAAGTAAAGAGACTAAACAAAAATTGCATCCTGATGATCCAACTTGGTACCCAGCAGATTCTCTTCAAGCAGCAATTGGTCAAAATGACAATGAATTTAGTCCGTTACAAATGGCAAAATACATCAGTATGCTTGCAAATGGTGGACAACAAATAGATGTAAGTATAGTAAAAACTATTAGAAGTTCAGATGGTTCAGAAGTTTCAAAAGAAGAGATAAATAACTTTGTTAATCAAAAATTAGGTTTAGAAAATGAGAAAACAGAAGATATTACTATAAATCAAAATAATTTGAATGCAGTATTATTAGGAATGCAATCTGTTACAGGAGACTCAGGAGGAACAGCATATGTTAGATTCAGAGATTTTAATATAAGTGTAGGAGGAAAAACAGGTTCAGCAGAAGCAGCAAATGATAAGGTTCATGCTTGGTTTGTAGGATTTGCTCCATTTGAAGATCCAGAAATAGCAATAGTTGTTATGGTTGAAAACGGAGGACATGGAAATTATACAGCAGAAGTTGTTAGAGATATTATGGAAGAATATTTTGGTATGAATACACAAGATATTCAAGAGGATATGAGCGCTAGGCCATATACTCAAAGTTTGCAGTAAAGTGAGGATGTAAAAATGAAAAATTGTGTTAGTATTAATTTAAAAAAGAATGAGATACTTATAAAATTAAGTGATAGTGCAGAACAAATAGAAATAGTTGAGAGTTTAAAGAAAAAATTACCTGAATTAAAAAAACTATATAAAGATGATAAAACACCAATAACAGTTACAGGTAAAATATTGAAAAATAAAGAGATTGATGAAATTCAAGAACTAATAAAAAGTAAGATTGATGTAGAAATTGATTTTGATATGCCTAAAAGTTTAGGTCTATCAAGTATTAAAAAAACTTTTGAAAAAGAAATTGCTGTATCAGAAACAAAATTTCATAGAGGTTCACTACGTTCAGGTCAAAAGTTAGAATCAGAAGGAAGTTTAGTAATTATAGGAGATGTTAATTCTGGTGCAGAAGTCATGGCATCTGATAATATTGTAGTATTAGGTGCGTTGAGAGGATTGGCACATGCTGGGGCAAAAGGTAATAAACAAGCAATAATTGCAGCAGGCTTAATTGATACTGTGCAAATAAGAATTGCAAATATAGTAAAAGAAATTGACAGAGATGAAGAACCTTTGCATAAACAAGCATATGTCAGTGTAATAGAAGATAATATAGTTATAGAATAATTAGCTTAGAAGCAATAATATAAGTATTAAAAATAACATATCATCTTGTACTTGCTCTTGATATAGAAAAAATAGTAAACCAAGAATAATAATATCATCTAGATAAAGTGAAATGCCTAAAATTTCTAAAATAGGTTCTTCACTATCCATGGAAAAAGGATTTTGAAAGTGGATTGAACCAAAACCAGAATATCTAGATGATTTATTTTTTTGATTTTTAGTATTTTCTTTCTTAATGCTTGTATCTTTTTTTTCAGTATTATCAGGTATAATATTAATACGATTTTCTTGATTATATGTGTTAGGCCTAGGATAATATCTATTTATATATGGATATTGAAAAAAAGGAAAAATAGGCATTATTTAGAATTCTCCCCTTTGTTATTTGTATTAGTATCTTTAAATAATTCAGTCATCTTAGCAATATTTAATAAATTTGCATATTGATCTATTTTTTCTTTTCTTCCTTCTCTTAAATAAGGTTTTAGAGAGTATAAAAGATTTGACCTAGGGTCATTAGAATTATTCATTTTGTCCATGATTGATTTCATTTTTAATATAGTATTCATATCAATATTACTAAAATCAAAAGAATTATTAGAATTTTTAGTAGTGTTATTAGCATTGCTATTTTCAGTATTACTAGAATCGACTTGTTTTGGATTATTATTATTCATCATAGAAGAAAAATTTTGTATCATTTCTGGTGAAATTTGTGATATTACGTCATTTAATTCACCTTTATTCATCATGTCCTTTAATTTATTTATTGTATTTTCATCAAAATTCATATTACTCAAAGAAATCACCTCTTATTTTAATATATTCATAATATATTAATCTATGTTTATTATATGCTTTTATGAAAAAAAGTTGATAGTATTGCTAATAAAATTTTCAGACTAAAACAACGTTATGTAAAAAAGTAATAGCAAAAAAAGAAAAGAAATATTGTAAAAAAATAATGGTAAAAATATAATTTTAAAAAGAAAGAATGAATGAAAGGTGGAAAACAAATGAAAAGAAGTAAACAGAGAGGTATAACATTAATAGCATTAGTAATAACAATTTTATTCTCTTATGACGAAAAATTAAAATGTAGTAATAGCAAGGGTTTCCTCCTAGCAACAATTTAGTAAAT
>CALXKA010000035.1 GCA_944388765.1 uncultured Clostridia bacterium | reverse complement strand
GGATTTTTTCCTTCTTTTTCTTTTATGATATCAAATGCATCATAAACTATTCTTTGAGCAACTGTTTTCTTTCCATCTAGCATTATATTGTTAACTAATTTTGTAACAACTTTACTATTATAAATTGGATCTGGTAATACATCTCTTTTTGCTATATATCCTTTTCTTGGCACTATTCTTCCCTCCTTATTTTTATTTTGAATATCTAAATAAATATTCTAGGTACTCTGAAAAGTTTTCCTCTTTTCCGTATAGTGCTATATAATCTATTCTAAATTTAAGTACCTTAAGTTTAGTAGAATTACAAGCACTTAATACATTTTCATATTTTTTGAACTATTTTTTTGGTTTTTTAGCTCCGTATTTAGAACGCGCTTGCATTCTATCTTTAACACCTGCTGTATCTAATGTTCCTCTAATGATATGGTATCTAACACCTGGAAGGTCTTTTACCCTACCACCTCTAATTAATACAACACTGTGTTCTTGTAAGTTATGTCCTATACCTGGGATATAAGATGTAACTTCATAACCATTAGAAAGTCTAACTCTGGCAACTTTTCTTAAAGCTGAGTTTGGCTTTTTAGGTGTAACTGTTTTTACAACTGTACATACTCCTCTTTTTTGTGGAGCTCTATTGTTTGTTAATTTTTTGTTTTTCATATTGTATCCATGTTGTAAAGCTGGTGCAGTTGATTTTGTTACTCCTGTTTTTCTACCTTTTCTAACTAATTGATTAATTGTTGGCACTTAAATTTCACCTCCTATTTTTTTATTTTATTTAACTTTTATGATTTTTGCATGTAATATTTTTGAAATATTCATGCTCATAAAATGAAATAACCGTTACGGAATTGCATAATACAAGCAATTTATAGTAACGGTTTATATTTTATCATTTTTTATCTAATAAGTCAATAAAAACTTGGAAAATTTTTCTTTTATACATTTTTTATATCTTTCCTGATTTTTTCAACTTTTGTATATCTTTCTTTATCATGTCTGTTATATTTTCTGTTCCGACAGCAATTACCAATTTTTCAAATAATTCATCATCATCAACATGAGCAAAAATACTATCTTTTATCTTATATAAAAATGCCACTTCTAAATTATTGTTATTTATTGTATTTATATCTACTGTATATAGATATTCTTTATTATCATAATTAAACGTTTTTATAACATATAACCTTTTACCTTGGTATTCTATTGTTTTATCTTCCCAATCAATGGTTAATTCTTCTCTAAATCCCATATATTCCTCCTTGGTTTTCTATATTATCTTTCTGTTCCTTGTTCATTTTCTTTAACTTGCATACTCTTTTTAATATCATAATTTCTTTTTGCATCTATTCCTATACTTCCAACTGCTGATGTCACAGCCGCTGCAATAGGACCTACAAAGTCTGCTACTACTTCTTTTATTCCTGAAACTGGTTTTAAACTTTGTGCCTTTTCTATAACATCAGCCAATTTTTTATATAAGGTTGCATTACTAGCTGTATTCTGAGTAACATTTGAAAGATTCGTAAATTGTTGTGTATGATCTACACCTGCACCAGTAATATTATTAGTTAAAGTAGAATTTTGTACCGAATCTTGCAAATTTTGTGCAGCTGTTTGAGATTCATTTCCACTCAATAAATCTCCCAACTTTCTTAACTTATCACTAACTGATCCTTTGCTCAAAGCCCCATTATCAATTTGACTAGAAACAGCATCTCCTAGATTTTGTGCTTGTTGGTCATCACTTACATATTCAGGATTCCATCTACTAACTGTACCATTTGCATGTACAGCTGCTGCTTCACTTCTATTATATATATCTCCTACAATATTTTCTCCTGTTCCTTTTATATCTTTATCTGAGATATTATTTATTGATTTCTGTAATTCTTGATATTTATCTTGTTGATGTTTAATTTGATTTGATGCATCTTGTACACTTTTTTCCATTTCCAGCATATTGTCTACTGTTCTTTTTAAAGCTGCGCCAGTCATTACAGCTACTCCTATATTTCTTATTGTATTATCTTTTTGGTCTGATACGATTCTAACAGTATCCTGAGGCATGTTAAATGGACTTTTTAAAATACCTAACCTACTAGAATATGTATATTTATCTCCTATTTCTTCCATTTTAGCTTGCCCTTTGGCTGTTCTAATAACATTTTCTTCCTTTTCACCTATAAGTTGTTCTAATTCAGCATCTGCATATTCATTTAATGCTTCTTTATACTGCTTTGTTGTAGAATTTCTTCTATGGAATATATTTAAGATTTTATTATTTCCTACATTACCTTTATATACCGCACTAACTCTTTCTCTTCCTCTTCTTGCATTCTTTGAACGAACTTCATTGTCTTTCATTTCTTCTTCTTTTAAATTAATCTCTTTTGTAAGCTCGTCCAGTCTTTGAATTTCTGACTCTGTTAATGTTTTTTTAGAAAGCAAATTATCTCTTTCCACCTTTGCTTGTCCTATTTCTTCCTGTAATCCTTCATTTTCACGATTAGCCAATGTTCTCATACTTTTATTCAGAGCTCTTAAAATGACCGCATTAGGTTTTAAATTTATAATATTCTCTTCTGTTAAGTAATCTGCCATCATTTTTAAATCTTTCGTATCCATATTATTGAATTGCTCTGTAATTTGTTTTTCTAGTTTAGATTGCCCTGTAATTTTCCTAAGAATTGGCTTTGCTCCAACATAAGATACAGCCGCTACACCAGCAGCACCAATCCAACCAACAGGTCCTGTTATAACTCCTGCAGTAGCTAATGCTAATGCTAATGAGCCTGGCAATGGTAAAGCCGGATTTTCTGAAAATGTATGTTTCTTTAAAATTTCAGGCATATTATTAAATTCTCTTCTAAAAATTTGCAATCCACTTGTAGGAACATTAGATGGTAATCTAGGATCTTTATCTGTTGGCTCTTTTTCTACTGGTTCCTTATCCGTTGGTTCTTTCTTTGGCGGTTCTTTTCCTACTGGTTCTATTGGTCTTTTACCTTCTCTCGATTTCTCAAATCCAAAATATTCATCATTTCCTCTTTTATCATCCCTTGTTTTTTCTGGAATATCTCCTTGCCCATGAAAATATTTTGTGTATTCTGCATTTTGTTCTGGTGTGTATTCTGTTTTTTCCTCTTTTTCTATTCCTTTTAATTCATTTATATATTTTTGATACTCTTCTTTCTTAACTGTTCTATCTTTTAAACTCTTCTTTAATTCATCTAATTCTCTATATTTATTTAATACTTTTGGTACTTTTACTTTCGTTCCATCTTCTAATTCTTTCTCTTCTAATGCTTCTTCTGTCCCGTATTCTATTTCTGAGATTTCTTGCTCTTTTTGTCTTATCTTTTTCTCTATTTCTCTTATTTCTCTTTCCTCTTTCATTCTTCCTTGTGTCAATACTTTTATCTTTTCATCTTTTCCTTCTATCTCTTTTCCTTCTATCTCTTCTAGCTCTTTTTTCATTCCTTCTATTTTCTCTTCATATTCTTTATATATATCTTTATATGACGTATTTTTCTGACTTGCATATGCTTCTTTTTCTTCTTCTAATCTCTCTATTGATAATTCTAATCTTCTTTTTTCTTTTTCTCTTGACTCTTTTCCGTTTTTTAGTTCTTCCAATAATTCTTCTGGACTACCACTTATTTCGTTTTCTTCTATTCCTTTTAATTTATTTATTTCTCTTTCGGCATCTTTTATTAGATTTCTTAAATTCCTTCTTTCTACTTCTGCTGCATCTGTTTCTTTTCCTTTCCATACAGTATCTAATTCTTCTCTCCAACCTTTTATATTTTCTTCTAATTCATTTATTCTTTCTTCTTCCATTTTTTCCCCTTTCAATAGTTAATTATGGAAATATTTATTACTATTTTTCCATCATTTCCTTTACTTCCTTTGCTCTATTTTCTTCACTTTCTTTCTCAATAGCCTCTAATGCTGTCTTTTCTATATGGCTATCCTTATTTTCTACTCTTTCCACCCATTTATTTTCTTTTCTACTTACTTGTCCTTTTGTAGATTCCATTAACGATTTTGCTTTTGCTCTTAAACCGTCTGATATATCCTTATGGAATAGTTCTCCTAATACTATTGCTCCTGATTTTTTTTCAGCACTAGCATATTTGTTCATTTTAAATCTATTAATTAATCCTGCACCTTCCAAATTATGAACTATATCAAATGAAGTTTTTTCTTTATTTTTTATACTTTTTATATAATCTTTACATTGTTCTGGATACTTACTTAGAATCATTAACACTTCTGGATTTAATTTTCTTTTTAAAAGAAAACCTCTTATTCTTCCTCCTGCAATTTCTCTACATTTTTTATTGATACCTAACTTTCTCAACAAACCTCTTTTTCTATTAAATGCATGTTCTATATCTATATCTCCTACTTTACCATTTGTATCTTTAAAGAATATACTTTCATTTTTTTCATTTATTTCAATTAATTCAATTTTTGCTTCTTCTTTTTTAGGTAATCCTTTTTCTATTGGTTTCTTTTCTGTTGGTTTTGGTTCTTTTTCTACCGGTTCCTTTTCTATTGGTTCTGGCTCCTTATCCGTTGGTTCTTTCTTTGGCGGTTCTTTTCCTACTGGTTCTATTGGTCTTTTACCTTCTCTCGATTTCTCAAATCCAAAATATTCATCATTTCCTCTTTTATCATCCCTTGTTTTTTCTGGAATATCTCCTTGCCCATGAAAATATTTTGTGTATTCTGCATTTTGTTCTGGTGTGTATTCTGTTTTTTCCTCTTTTTCTATTCCTTTTAATTCATTTATATATTTTTGATACTCTTCTTTCTTAACTGTTCTATCTTTTAAACTCTTCTTTAATTCATCTAATTCTCTATATTTATTTAATACTTTTGGTACTTTTACTTTCGTTCCATCTTCTAATTCTTTCTCTTCTAATGCTTCTTCTGTCCCGTATTCTATTTCTGAGATTTCTTGCTCTTTTTGTCTTATCTTTTTCTCTATTTCTCTTATTTCTCTTTCCTCTTTCATTCTTCCTTGTGTCAATACTTTTATCTTTTCATCTTTTCCTTCTATCTCTTTTCCTTCTATCTCTTCTAGCTCTTTTTTCATTCCTTCTATTTTCTCTTCATATTCTTTATATATATCTTTATATGACGTATTTTTCTGACTTGCATATGCTTCTTTTTCTTCTTCTAATCTCTCTATTGATAATTCTAATCTTCTTTTTTCTTTTTCTCTTGACTCTTTTCCGTTTTTTAGTTCTTCCAATAATTCTTCTGGACTACCACTTATTTCGTTTTCTTCTATTCCTTTTAATTTATTTATTTCTCTTTCGGCATCTTTTATTAGATTTCTTAAATTCCTTCTTTCTACTTCTGCTGCATCTGTTTCTTTTCCTTTCCATACAGTATCTAATTCTTCTCTCCAACCTTTTATATTTTCTTCTAATTCATTTATTCTTTCTTCTTCCATTTTATTCTCCTTTCAAAAAAATAAAATATCACTTGTATATAATTATAACAAGAAAATATAATTTAAGCAATAAAATTATGTAAAATTGTACTTTTTTAATAAAAATGTCATTATTTAGTAATATTTGTAATATAAAATATAAAAAGATAGCATTATACTATCTCATATTATTCTAAATTCTCTAAACTCCTTTTGGCTAATTCCATATATCTTTCTTTTTTGTCTCTAATCCTTTTACCTTCTAACTCTGGCAATATTCCAAAGTTTGCATTCATAGGTTGAAACTTTTCATTAGGTGTGGAAATATATTTAGCCAAACTTCCTATTACCGTATAATCTGAAAAAGTTATTTTCTTAGCACCTTTTAATTTCATAACTGCATTTATTCCAGCAACTAAACCTGATGAAATAGATTCTACATATCCTTCAACTCCTGTTATTTGTCCTGCAAAAAATACATTACTATTAGTTTTCAAATTATATGTATTATCTAATAACTTTGTGGAATTAATATAAGTGTTTCTATGCATCACTCCATATTTAACAAATTCCGCATTTTTTAAACCTGGTATCATACTAAATACTCTTTTTTGCTCTCCAAATTTTAAATTAGTTTGAAAACCAACTAAATTATATATGCTTGCTTGTTTATCATCTTGTCTTAATTGTACTAATGCATACGGTCTTTTAGCCGTTCTTGGATCGTCAAATCCCACCGGTTTCAATGGCCCAAACCTTAATGTATCAATTCCTCTTTTTGCCATTATTTCTACTGGCATACAACCTTCAAATATTTCTCGTTTTTCAAATTCATGTAATGTGACTATTTCTGCATTTATTAATTCTTTCCAAAAGTTCTCATATTCTTCTTTTGACATTGGAAGATTAATATAACTCTGCTCTTCTTTTTTTAATCTTTCTTTCCATTGATCAATTGTCTCATCTTTTCTTTTTTCTTGACTATATCTGTCCCCATAAAAAGCAATATTAAAGTCTATACTTTCTTTTGAAACTATTGGTGCAGCTGCATCATAAAAATATAATTTGTCTTGTCCTGTTATTTCTTTAATTCTCTTTGCTAATTCATCAGAAGTTAAAGGACCAGTTGCAATTATTACTATACCATCTTTAATCATCTGGTTAACATCTTTTACTTCTTCATTTATTATCTCTATTAGTGGATTATTTTTTATTTTCTCTGTAACAGCTTTTGAAAATTCTTCCCTATCAACTGCTAATGCTTGTCCAGCTGGCACTTTTGTTATATCTGCTGTTTTTATTAGTAGTGAATCTAATCTTCTCAATTCCTCTTTCAATAAACCACAAGCATTTGTCAATAAATTAGATTTAAAAGAATTACTACATACTATTTCTGCTAAATCTTTATTGCTATGTGCTGGTGAATATTTTTTTGGTTTCATTTCATATAACTTTACTTTTATACCTCTTTTTGCAATCTGGTATGCAGCTTCACATCCAGCTAAACCTGCACCAATCACAGTTATATATTCTTTCATTTTTGCTCCTTATTCTTATACTTTATTGCTAAATATTATTACCTTTCATCATGATCATCATTTGTATCCTTTTTTGCTCTATTTCTTATCTCATTAACATCATAAGTTTCTACATCATATTCTTTAATATAGTCTCTTTTATATTTTAAATATTTTAATTTCTTCTAAAATTTTTTATATGCATTTTCATCAATATCAAAAGCCTCTAACTTCAAAGTATCAAATACATCTATAATTTTTTCTAATGCTTCTATTCTTTTTTCTAAATTTTTTTCTGGAATTGCATTATATTCTCTAATCTCTTCTAATAATTGCATATTTAATTCTCTTGCTCTTTTTAAATTTTCTCTTTCATCAAATTCTTGATATCCATTTTTCTTCATAATAGGCCTCCGATAGAACAAACTATTCAAATAAATTCATTATTTCTTCTTTTGATAACTTATTTATAAATGAAGTTTTTGTACTTAACATATTATCTACTAATTCTGATTTTTTTTGTTGTAAATCGTATATTTTTTCTTCGATTGAATTTTTAGTTATTAATTTATATACTTGTACATTATTCTTTTGTCCAATTCTGTATGCTCTATCTGTTGCTTGATTTTCAGTTGATATATTCCACCAAGGATCATAATGTATTACCATATCTGCTCCTGTTAAGTTTAATCCTGTTCCTCCTGCTTTTAATGATATTAGAAATATTTTTATATCAGGGTTACTATTAAATTCATCAACCATTTTTATTCTTTCATCAACTTTTGTACTTCCGGTTAGTTTATAATAATTTATCTTTCTTGACTTCAATTCTAGTTCAATTATAGGGAACATTGATGTATATCCAGAAAATAATAATATTTTGTGTCCACCTTCTATTGCATCTTGTATTATTTCAATACATTGGTCTAATTTACTACTTCCTTCTCTATAATCTTTTATAAACAAACTTGGGTGACAGCATATTTGTCTTAATCTAGTTAATGCTGCTAATATTTGTATATGACTTTTTTCATAACCATTTAGTTGTATCTCTTGTAATAAATCTTGTTTTGCTTGTGCTAAATATGTTAAATATATATTTTTTTGTTCTTCTCCCATTTCATTATTTAAAACTGTTATTGTTTTATCTGGAAGTTCGGTTAATACTTCCTTTTTATTTCTTCTTAATACAAATGGCTCTATTAGCATTTTTAATTTTGCCATAGCTTTTTCACTATTTTCTTTTACAATTGGAGTTTCATACATATTTTTAAATTTTTTATATGTAAATAAATATCCTGGCATTATAAAATCAAATATTGACCATAATTCTGCAAGAGAATTTTCTATTGGTGTTCCCGTTAATGCATATCTTGTATCTGCTTTCATCTGTTTTATTGATTTTGCATTTTGTGTACTACTATTTTTTAAATACTGTGCTTCATCTGCTATTATATATCTAAACTTATAGTCTTTTTCTTTATATAATTCTATATCTCTTTTTAATAAGTCATATGAAGTTATTACTAAATCATACTTATCTATTTCTTTTATTTGTCTCTTTCTTTCAGATAAAGTACCTCTTATTACTAAAATATTCAAATTTTCTGTGAATTTATTTGCTTCATTTAACCAATTCAAAGTTAAAGAACTAGGAGATACAACCAAGCTTGCTCTTTTTTCTAAATCCATATTCTTAGCATTTTCCACATAATCTACTATAACAGACAACATTTGAATTGTTTTTCCAAGTCCCATATCATCTGCAAGTATACCTCCAAATTTATATGAATCTAAAATTTTCAACCACTTAAAACCTATTTTTTGATAATATCTTAAAACATTATCTAATCTTTTGGGAATTACTATCTCATCTTCCAGATGTTCTTTATCTAAATCTCCTACTATTTTCTTATATTCACTATTTTTAGTTACTTGCATTCCAGTTTTATTCTTCAATAATTGATTTAGATATAGGCTTCTATAAACTGGTAATCTTACTTCTCCTTCTTCTAATTCTTTATAATCAATATTCATTCCAGTAACAAGTTTATCTAAGAAATCTATTTCTTTATTTTCTTCTAAATTTAGGAAACTTCCATCTTTTAATCTATAATATTTTTTCTTTAATTGATATTTTTCTATTATTTTTTCTAATTCTTTTATATCTATATCCAAATTTTTCAAATCTATTGATAATAAATTATTTTCAACTCTTACTCCAATATTTCCCATTTTTGCTTGTCTTATTTGTTTTGATTTGAATTTTTCTGTAACTAATACTTCAAATTTTTTCATATATATATTTATATCTTCTGATAAAAATTCATAGATTTTATCATTATTTGGTAATATAAATCTTAAATTCTTTTTGTCAAACATAAAACCTGTTTTTCTAAATAAATTTAAAGCCTTAGATTCTTGTATTAAATTCCTTGGAAAATTTAACTTTACTTTTTCATCTAATGGATTAAACTCATTATCATCATAACAAAATAGAACATCTGCAACTAAATAGTCATGTTCATCAAAATCTAAATATACCTTCACATTTAATTCTTTTGGTTTATATTGTTCTATTTCTTTTTCTGACATATTTTCCATTTTTATCGCAGCTTTAACTTTTGGTATAATTATAGAAAACAATTGTGTTAATTCTTCCTTACCTAAACTAATTTCCGTCATATAGTTTTGTCTAAAAAATTCTAGTAATTTTAAGTTTGTATTTTCAAATTCTTTACTACACCTATATAATTTATTAGAATCTAAAATATATTTATATTCTTTTCCTTTTAATATATTAACATTAAAAATTTCAGTATTTGGTGAAATAATATACTTATCATCTTCTATTTTCTTTAATGTAAAAGATATTTGGGGATTATCATCTGCAAATAAGATTTTTTGTGTTGAATAATCTTTTTGGAATTCTACTTCTTTATTTTTTAATATTTCAAATAACTCATCTATACCACTATTACCAAGTAATATGCTTGTTTCACTTAATGCTTTCCCATAATAGCGATAATTACTATTTGAATTAGAATTAGCATATTTTATAATTTCTGCATATTTAAGCAAAAATTGAAGTAAACTTTGACTTTCTTCATCAAACATTTCTTTTATATGCACAAATTGTAACTTTTCTCCGTATTTATAGTAGTCTTTTTCTAACATTCTTGTATAAAATTCAGACAAATTTTTAATTTTATACATTCTTTTGTTTCCTATTTTGAACTCTACTTTTATATCTCCTAAAAACCTATCATAAATCACCTTTGGTTCTATGTGTATAGTACCTTTATTCTTTAATTCTTTTTCATCTTTATCAATCTCATCTATTTCTTCATTATAGAAAGTATTTACTAATTGTCTAAAATTTCTATATTGTAAATTATTATTTCTATTATTTATTTTTTTATCTTGTTTACTAAATTTTTCAATATATTTTTCATTTTCTGCAAAAGTCATAATCGTTGCTAACGTATGTTTGCACACTCCATAATGATTATAATAATCTTGGCAATTACAAGTAATATCATCTATTTCTCCATTATTTACAGATATATATGTTTTATATACATCTGTTCCTGTAACTATTGCCTTTAATTCAAAATTTTTATCATTTTTATATTCAACATCTATGATTTCAACTCTTCCTAGGGATTTATACATTCTAGCTTTTTGAGTTCTTTTTTCTCCTGCATCACTACATAGATTATTTAACAATTCTTTGTTTACGATCATAATCTTTCACCTTATCATTATATATATATTTACAACCTTTTCTCGGCAAAAGATTATATAACAAATTTGTAAAAAAAGCAAGTATATAAGCAATGTAGAATTTTATTTATAACTAAGGATTAGTATTTTATTTAATATTAGAATAAGCATATAAAAAGAAAATTTTATTTTATATTTTATCACTAAAATTTAGTATTAATCATTATTCAAGAAATTCATTACTAAATCTATTAGAACTTCTTTTTCTTTTGGATTGGATTCTGCTATTAATAATGTTAGAGCTGCCAGAGTATTATTATCTATTGCTTTCTTTCCATTTTTATATAATATACCATAAAAATTCAAGAAATATATAAATAAAGTTGCTGCAATTCTTTTATTTCCATCTGTAAATACATGATTTTTTACTATTAAATACAAAAAATTTGCTCCTTTTTCTTCTATACTTTTGTATATTTCTTGCCCATCAAAACTCTGATAAATATTTCCTATAATTGATTCTAATCCTCTATCTCTTTCTATTGCAAATAATGAACTTTCCTCATTAAATCTAAGTTTATTTATTATTTCTACACATTGTTTATATTCTATTCTTCTTTCATCTATATTTCCTTTTATTTTCTTTAATGTTTTATGGTCATAATCATCTAATAAATCTAATGCTTTTGAATATTCTCCTATTACTTTTAAAATTCCCTTTGCATCATTTCCTTCTAATCTTTCATCAATTCGATTAGCTATGTCTATTAGTTTTATCGTTTTTTCTAAATACTCTAATCTTTTTTGATTTACTGCATATCCTTTTATCATATATTTTTTTAATACTTCATTTGCCCATCTTCTAAAAACAATACCTTTATTTGATTTCACTCTATATCCAACACTTAATATCATATCTAAATTATAATATTCAATATTTCTAGTTATACTTCTCTTTCCCTCTTTTTGAACTGTCTCAAATTTTGCGACAGTTGGAATATTTTCCAATTCTTCATTCAAAGCATTATTAATATGTTTTCCTATTGTCTTCACATCTCTATCAAATAATTTGGCTAATTGTTGCCTATTTAACCACACAGTCTCATCTTTTAAATTCACCTCTAATTTTACTCCTTGATTTTCGAATAAAACTATTTCATTTTTCTTTTCATTCATAATATCACTTCCTTTACGCAAATTTAGTTTTTGCTATAATTTCACATTATCGTTATAGAGCCTTTGTTTGTATTGCATGATATATTTATAAATATGTCAATAGTCTATATATTTTTATACCAATACACTAACTTACTTAAAATTAATAAATCTCTCAAACATTTTAGTTTAAGAGATTTCATTTCTTGTTATCTACATAGGCATCCAAGCCAGTTTTTTTTTATTATTATTAATATAATATTGAGCAATCAATTCATCTAATTCAACACTTAGTTGATATATCTTACTATAATCTTCTCCTTTCTCTATACTTTTGTTTAATTTATCTCTTAATTTACAAATTTCATCATTTAACATACTTCATCTCTCCTTTTCTCTAATTTATCTTATGTATATTTATAAATTACCACATAAATCTTCCCAAGTCAAGTATTTTCAATGGTTTTTAGCAACTTTCGTACGACCAAATTTTGTATTTTTCGACATTAAAAGACATATAAAAACAGCAAAAAACCTATTAATAATTTCTTGCTGTTTTTTCTACATTTTTTAATCTTCGTTTTTTCATCGTATTTTAACTATTTTTTACAATTGAAAGGACCATTTTATCTTCTTTAAAAACTTGTCTTAAAATTTGTTCTGCATATTCTTTTGTTACACTTTCAATTTCGTCTAAATAGTCAAAACTATTAATTCCTTTAAAATAATCTGCCAAGAACATTCTTGAAATATCTGTTACATCATTATATTCTTTCACATAACTACCATATATCATCTTTCTTATTCTCTCAAAATCTTTCTGGTTTAATCCATTTTCTTTAAAATTATTTACCTCATTTTTAAATTCAGCATAAACCTTTTCAGGATCACTTGATTGTCCATCAATTAGTATATGTGCATATATATTAGCAAACTCGTAACTTAAACCGGGTTGTGCAAAAATAATACCATCCTTGTATAAATCCTTAAAAAGTCTAGAACTTCTGCCAATTATTAAATTTAATAGTATTTCTATTGCTATATGTTTTTTTACTGTTTCAGATTTATTTAAGTTACAATTTTCTGAAACTAAATCTTTTATTCCAATTGTATATAAAGGTGTACTTACCTCTAATTTTTGTTCTACCTTTTCTTTAACAATCGTTTCTGGCTCTTTTGGATATATTCTTTTTATTTCTCCATTTGCCTTTTTATCAATAAGTCTTTTTTTAACTTCTTCTATCATATCATCTGGGTTGAAATCTCCACATATAACCATTACCATATTAGATGGGTTATAAAATGTATTATAGCATTTGTATAAAATATCTTTATCTATTTTACTAATTGTTTCAATTGTTCCAACTATATCAATTTTTATAGGGCATTCATGATACATTGCATTTATTGCATTTAGATATACTTTCCACTCAGGATAATCATCATACATTTTAATTTCTTGACCTATTATACCTTTTTCTTTTTCTACATTCTCATCTGTAAAATATGGATGTTGGACATAATCCATCAATTCATCCATGGCCTCATAAAAATTATCTGTACATTCAAATAAGTATGCAGTATGATCATTTGTTGTATAAGCATTAGCCTCAACTCCTAATGCTGTTAATACATCTAAACTATTTGTTCCATTTTCTTGTTCAAACATCTTATGTTCTAGAAAATGTGCTACTCCATTTGGTACAACTGTTTTTTCTTCTTCCCCTGGGGCAATAAATTCATTTTCTAATGATCCATAATGAGTACCCCATATCATATATTTTTTATTCATTCCTGGCTTTGGTATAATCATTACTGTTAAACCATTATCAAGTTTTTCTTTATATACTTTTTCTTTAACCTTTAAGTTTTCTATAACTTGCATTTATCTGTTCTCCTTCCACTAATCTTTTAAAAAATATATTGTATTTATTGAAACTGAATTTGCTATTTTAACAATATCTTCTTTTTGTATTTTTTCTATTTTTTGTTTATATTCATCAGGTTCAATTTTATGTTCTGATAATTCTTGTCCGAAATAATAAGTAATTGCTGTATCTTGCTCATCATCTATCAAGTTAATTGTTGATATTATTCCTTTTTTAGCATTTTTAATATCTTCTTCACTAAAATCTCCTTTTTTCATATCTTCAATTTGCTTTTTTACAATGTCTAATGCTTTATCATAATTTGCGATTTCAATACCACAATTAATAAATATATTATTTTTTTGCCTTGAATAACTTGAACTTGCAACATACGCAAGATTTGCCTTTTCTCTAACATTTTGAAATAATTTAGAATTTGCTGTTCCACCTAAAATATTATTATATAATAAAGTTTCATATTTTTGATTTTCGTTTTCTAAACTAATATCTAGTCCTAAAACCAATTTTCCCTGTGTTACATCCATTGATTCATTTACAATATTTTCTTTTTGATTAGTTTTCCTATCTAATATACTTGGCATTATATAGTCTGGATTTCTATCTTCTAAATTACTTATATTCTCATTTTGTTCAATAATTTCTTCTATATTTTCTGGCAATATTCCTGAAACAAATATGTCTATCTTACATTCTTTTATTAATTTCTTATAATATTCATATAAATTTTTACCATCAATTTTTTCTAGATCTTCTATATACCCAAATTTAAATAATCCGAATGGTTCGTTTTTATACATTTCTTCTATACATCTATTTAATGCATATCTTGCTTTGTTATCTATTTTTCCTTCTATTTTTTGTTTTATATTATTTTTTTCCTGATCAATATACTCTTTCTTAAATTCTCCATTTTCAATATATGGATTAAATACTATTTCTAATAATTTTTGAATTGCATTTTTTAACATATTTTCTTCATGTTCAGGTATGAAATCATCATTTACATTTTCAATATAAAACTTCAATATTTGATTATCTCCTGTCTTATCTAATCCACAATCAAAACTAGCTCCATACATTTCTTCCATTTGCTTACTTATTTCTTCTTGCGAGGTCATATTTTTAGATCCTCTTCTTAATATTGTAGAAATCATTGCATTTTTAGTTACATTTTCTCTTGTCAATCTTGTAGTTAGAAATACAGCAATTAAATTTGTTTTAAATTTATCTGTATCTATTTTATGAACTTTAATACCTTTTTTTATTTCTTTTTGACTATATTGCATAATTATCCTCCTCTTTTTTATACTATTTATATTATACACTTAATTTTTAATTTTTATAATTAAAAACAAAAATTGGAAGTCTATCGAACTATATAATACATCCTCTAACTTCCAATCCAATCCCTTTTTATTAAAATTTTCTTTTTCTTGCTGCTTCTGATTTTTTCTTTCTTCTAACACTAGGTTTTTCATAGTGTTCTCTTTTACGTACTTCTTGAAGCACTCCATTTCTTGCACATTGTCTTTTAAATCTTTTTAGTGCATCTTCTATATTACCATTATTAACTTTTATCTCTGA
>CALXKA010000034.1 GCA_944388765.1 uncultured Clostridia bacterium | reverse complement strand
TAGAAGATAAAAGTTTTGGTTTTAGTCCTATTACTTTAAAGAATATTCATAAATACTTATTTAAAGATATATACGATTTTGCAGGTATTTACAGAAATTATAATATTACCAAAAAAGAGGACATCCTTAATGGAGATACTGTTAAATATGTAAATTATCAAGACATTGAAAGTTATTTTGACTATGATTTTAAGGAAGAAAAAGAATTTGACTATTCAAAACTAAATAAAGATGAATTGATAAAACATATTGCAAAATTCACTTCAAGTATTTGGCAAGTACATCCTTTTGGAGAAGGTAATACAAGAACAACAGCAGTATTTATTGAAAAGTATCTTAATAATATGGGATTTAATGTTAATAATGATATGTTTAAAAACAAAAGTTTATATTTTAGAAATGCTTTAGTTAGAAGTAATTATGGAAATATTCCAAAAGGAATTTATCCTACATTTGATTATCTAGTAATGTTTTTTGAAAATTTATTACAAGGAAAAAACAATGAATTAAAAAATAGAGATTTATATATTAAAGAATTGTTTGAAAATGATAATTCATAAAAAATTTAAGAAGAAATTTGATATGTCAAATTGGAAAGATATAGCTAAACGCAATATCAACAGCTTGGTAAAGAAAGAAAAGTCATATCAAAAATCTTCTTTTTATTTAAGCTGTTGACATTAGGTTTTTCTGTGGATTATCATATTAATTCATTCATTCATATACTAATTTATTGAGAAATTTTCTCATTATTTTTTCCTACATTGCTTTCAGAAGTTTTTACTTCTTCATTTTCTTTTTCAATTGCTTTTTTACGATTTTGTTTAGCCTGTAAATTATCTTTTGCAACAGTCATTAATAATTTGATTCTATTTGCTTGATTTGATTCACTAGCTCCTGGATCATAATCAACAGGAGAGATATTTGCATCTGGGTACATGCTACGAATAGTTTTTATAACACCTTTACCAACAACATGGTTAGGTAAGCATGCAAAAGGTTGTACACATACTATATTTGGTATATCATGTTCAATATATTCAATCATTTCAGCTGTTAAGAACCATCCTTCACCTGTTTGGTTACCTATTGATAATACATCTTTTACTTTATCCTCTAAATGCCAAATATCACATGGTGGTAGATATCCTTTTTTAGAATTTGATAATGCTGTTTTTACGTCTTTCTCTAATAAATCTATTAATTTTATTGCAACTTTCATAAGTTTTGAAGATGTTTTGTTTGTGTTTAAGAGATGGTTAAATGTTATTTTATGTGTTGCCATAAATTTTACAAATCCCATGAAGTCTGGAAGTATAACTTCTGCACCTTCTTGTTCAAGTAGGTCTGCTACAAAGTTATTTCCAAATGGGTGGTATTTTATTAATACCTCTCCAACTATACCTACACGAGGTTTTTCTATTGATGTATCTAATTCTATTTTTTCGAAGTCATTTACTATATCATAAATACTCTGTTTAAATTCTTTATTTGTTGATTTTTGTAATAATTTTTTACATTTTTCCATCCATGTATCAAATAGTTTTTGAGTTTCGCCTTTATTTACTTCATATGCTCTATTTTTAGTTAGCATTTTTTGTAGTAAATCCCCGTAAATAACTGTTTTTAGTAATTTTTCAATTAAAGGTGCAGTTATTTTAAATCCTGGCATCTTCTCCATACCTACAATATTAAATGAAATTACAGGTACATTTGCAAAGCCAGCATCTTTTAAAGCTTTACGTATAAATCCTATATAATTTGTTGCTCTACATCCACCACCTGTTTGAGACATTATTAAAGCAGTTTTATTTAAATCATATTCTCCTGATTGTAGAGCTTCAATCATTTGTCCTGTTGTTAATATTGATGGATAACATGCATCATTATTTACATATTTCAAACCTGTTTCAACTGTTTTTTGAGTACAGTTTCTTAATAGTTTTAAATTGTATCCAGATGACTTTACTGCACTTTCTAATAATTCAAAATGAATAGGAGCCATTTGTGGCATTAGAATTGTATATTCCTTACGCATTTCCTTTGTAAATATTTTTTTATCAATTCCGTAATTTCCAGATGCTTTTTCTTTTTTCTTTTCCTGTTCTCTTTTTTTCATACTAGCAAGTAAAGAACGTATACGAATTCTTACTGCTCCTAAATTATTTACTTCATCTATCTTAATTAAAGTATACATTTTATCAAAGCTTGATAATATTTCTTCTACTTGATCTGTTGTAACTGCGTCTACACCGCAACCAAATGAATTTAATTGCACTAGTTCTAGGCAGTCATGTTTTCCAACAAAGTCTGCTGCTGCATATAATCTTGCATGATATACCCATTGGTCGACAACACGAATTGGTCTTTTTGCTTCTGTTTTATCTGATATGCTGTCTTCTGTTAAAACGCAAAGTCCAAGTGAAGTTATTAATGTATCAATTCCATGATTTATTTCTGGATCAACATGATAAGGTCTTCCAGCTAGGACGATTCCTTTTAAGTGGTTTTCTTCTATATATCTAACTGTTTCTGTACCTTTATCTCTAATATCTTTTTTACATTTTTGATATTCTGCTTCTGCTTTGTCTGCTGCTTCATTTAATTCTGCTTTTGTAAAATTATACTCTTTAAATTCATCTAATTCCATAATTTTCTTCACTAGATTTTTCTTATCAAAAGGTAAGAATGGATTAATGAATTTTATATCTGGTGCCTTTAAGCCTTCAACATTATTTTTTAATACTTCTGAATATGAAATTACGATAGGACAGTTATAGTGGTTATCTGCTTTTTCATATTCTTTTCTTGAATATGGCATACAAGGATAAAAGATTGTTCTGATTCCTTGTTCAAGTAAGCTTTCTATATGACCATGAGAAAGTTTTGCTGGATAGCAAACAGATTCAGATGGCATTGATTCCATACCTTTTTCATAAGTTTTACGAGTACTTTTTTCAGATAAAATTACTCTAAAACCTAATGAAGTTAAGAAAGTAAACCAGAATGGATAATCTTCATACATATTTAATACTCTTGGAATACCAATTGTTCCTCTTGTTGCATATTGTTCTTCTAATGGTGTGTAGTCAAATATTCTTTTATATTTATATGCAACTAGATTAGGTAATGGTTTAGATTTTGTAACAATTCCAGCACCTTTCTCACAACGATTTCCTGATACGTGTATTTGACCATTACTAAATTTATTAATTGTTAATTTACAGTGATTTTCACAATTATTACAACGAGTATGTGTTACTTTTATTTCTAATTTGTCAATTTCATCAGTTTTTAGAATAGTAGAAGTATATTCCATATCTAAATTTGCTTCATATTGTTCTTTTGAAAGTAAAGCCATACCATATGCACCCATTAGTCCTGCTATATCTGGTCTTACTACATTTTTTCCAACTATTAATTCAAAAGCTCTTAAAACGGCGTCATTATAAAAAGTACCACCTTGTACAACTATATGATTTCCTAATGTTTCAACATCTCTAACTTTCATAACTTTTTGTATTGCATTTTTTATAACTGAATATGACAAACCACTTGAAATATCTCCTACTGAATAACCTTCTTTTTGAGCTTGTTTTATTTTAGAGTTCATAAAAACTGTACAACGAGAACCTAGATCAACAGGTCTTTTTGCATCTATTGCCTCTTTTACAAATTCTTCAATAGATAAATTCAAACTTTTGGCAAATGTTTCAATAAATGATCCACAACCTGATGAGCATGCTTCATTTAACATTATATTATCAATTGAACCATTTTTCATTCTAATATATTTCATGTCTTGACCACCAATGTCAACAATACTTGTAACATCTGGTTCAAATGTTTTTGCAGCTGTATAATGTGCAATTGTTTCTATTTCATTTAAATCAACATTTAGAGCGGTTTGTATTAGTTTTTCTCCATATCCAGTAACTCCACTATATCTTAATATAGCTTTTTTAGGTAATACAGAGTAAAGTTTTTTAAGCATATTCATAACGCTTTGTAATGGATTACCTTCATTACTTCCATATAGCGAATATAGAAGTTTTCCATCTTTATCAATTAGAACGATTTTTGTTGTTGTAGAACCAGCATCAATTCCTAAATAGCAATCTCCTTCATAATCGTTAAGATTTGCTTTTTCGACCTTATCTTTATCATGTCTTTCTTTAAATGCTGCATAATCCTCCTTATTTTTAAATAATGGATCTAATGGATGTGTTGTATTATCGTGTGAATTTTTTAAATTTTCTATTTTTTGTTCTAATTGTGTTGTTGTTATAATAGCAGAATTCATTGAATCTAATGCTGCACCTTTTGCAACAAGTAGATGAGCTTCTTCTGGTACAATTACTTCATCAGGTGTTAAATTTAAAGTTTCAATAAATCTTTTTCTTAATTCTGATAAGTAATTTAAAGGTCCACCTAGAAATGCTACATTTCCTCTAATAGGTCTACCACAAGCAAGACCACTAATTGTTTGATTAACAACAGCTTGGAAAATAGATGCGGCAATATCTTCCTTTGCGGCACCTTCATTTATTAATGGTTGTATATCTGTTTTTGCAAAAACTCCACATCTAGATGCAATTGGATATATTGTTTCATAACCTTTTGCAAGTTCATTTAAACCTGCTGTGTCTGTATGTAAAAGTGAAGCCATTTGATCTAAGAAGGCTCCTGTTCCTCCTGCACAAGTACCATTCATACGTTGTTCTATTGATTGATCAAAATATATTATTTTTGCATCTTCTCCACCTAATTCAATTACTACGTCTGTTCTAGGTATGTATTTTTCAACTGCTCTTTTACAAGACACAACTTCTTGAATGAAGTTTACTCCTAAGAATTTTGCAGCTGACATAGCACCAGATCCTGTTAGAGCAAGTGTAAATGAACTATATGGGTATTTCTTTAATAAATCTTCTAGAACTCTACATACAGTATTTTTAGTGTCAGAAAAATGTCTTTGATAGTCTTTGTATATAGTGTTTTTATTATCATCCATAACAATGATTTTTACTGTTGTTGATCCAACATCTAATCCAACGTGTAATATATCTTCCATAATAAAATCTCCTTTACTATAAACACCCTTAATTGTATACGGAAAACTGAATTTTGTCAAATGGAAAATAAATACTTTTTTAAAATAAAATATACATATTTTGATAAAAATATAAGTAATATTATTGACATAATTGGAAAGGTTAATATACAAATAATGTGTTTTAATTTAATTTTATTAAACTATATCTTAATTATATAATTTAATTTCTATATTTTGTATTATATTTCCTATTTTTTATCATTAAAATTTTATAATAATTAAATTTATAAAAAAGCGAAAAAAAGCAAGAATTAATAAAATAATGTGTTAAAACAGTCGAATTTACCCTTAAATCAATATTGCCTTTGAAATAAAATATTAATATAATATAAGCGGTAATGAGATGGATTATATATATAATATAAATAATTTAAAATGTTCTACTATAAATGATTATTTAAAGTATTTAAAGTTAAAAATAAGAGTAAAAAAATATAACATACTTATGGAAGAAACACAAGTATATGATTATGAAGTGAGTCAGCCTCATGACAAATTATATAAAACTATTTTAGATATTAAAAAACAAGTAGTAGAGTTAATTAATAGAATATTGAAATTGAATAAAGAATTGAAAGAAAAAGATATAGAAAAATATAATAGTAGTTTTATTACTACTAGATTTAGAAATTTAGAATCTGATATTGTATATAAAAAGAATAATCAAAAAATATTTTTTCTTATTGAGCATCAATCAAAAATAGATATAAATATGCAAAAAAGAATATTAGAATACGAAATAGCTATAATGCAAGAAATGTTTATAAATAGTAAATATAATGAAAAAATACCGTTAGTTATTTACAGGTAATAAAAAGTGGAATATTACTAAAACAATAGAAGAATGTCAGGAAAATTTAGAAGGATTTGATAAAATAAAATTAGGCCAATATTATGTTTTAGATATTAATGATTATACAAATGAGCAATTAAGAAATGATAAGTTTTTATTATTTAATGTATTTTCTTTGGAAAAGATAGATACATCAGAAAAATTATTTAAAGAAATGTTTAAATTAATCGAAAAGATTGATGATGTATATGAAAAGAAGATGATAGAAGGAATAATAAATTATATATTTAATAAAAAGTTAGGAGATAAGTATACAGACATATTATTAAAAAAGTTAAAAAATAAAAGGAGTGATAGTATGATTTTAGAAATGATTGAAAGAGAAAATAGGAATTTGATTAGTCAGGGAAAGAAAGAGGGGAAGAAAGAAGGAAAGAGAGAAGAAAAGGAACGTATTGCTATTGAAATGATAAAAATGAAATTAAATGATAATATTATAAAATCAGTGACCAAATTTACACAAAATCAATTAGATAATTTAAAAAAGAAGATATTTATAAATAGTTAAGAATTTAACTTATAAAAAGTTCTAAAATGGACAAACAAATAATAAGTATTTAATAGTTAGTTTATTAAGGAGGATAAGTATATGAAAAATAGAAAGATAGTAATAATATTTGTTTGTCTATTTTTACTGGTTTTAATAGGAGGATTTTTTGCGATAAGATATCTAAAAAGTATAAATCAAGAAACTACTATTGAAGAATATGTGCCAGAAGAAGAGATAACGGAAGAACAATTGAGACAAACAATAGTAAGTTTATATTTTTTAGATAAACAATCTAATGAGCTAGTACCAGAAGCTAGATTAATTGATATAAAAGAAATGATGTCTAATCCATATGAAAAATTGGTAAATTTATTAATAGAAGGTCCTAAAAATGAAAAAAATAGTAAAGTTATGCCTGAAAATACAAAATCATTGAGAAACTATTTAGAAGGGGATTGTATAGTATTAGATTTTTCTTCTGACATTTTAAATTATGATAAAGAAAATGAAAAAGGAAAGGAAAATTTGATTAACAGTATCGTAAATACTTTAACTGAATTATCAGAGATTAATAGTGTAAAAATACTAGTAGAGGGTAATCAAAATGAAGAATTCAATGAAGAATATATGCGTAATGATTAATATATTATCTTAGTAATTTATATAATTTAAAACATTTAATATAGCGTTTAAAATTATTTAAAAAATGTTCAACATCATAAAGAGATTTAATAGTATTATCTTTACAGCATTTAAAATTAATATGTTTTTTTGGAGGTGGATTTTTTACACCTCTGTTATTTTTATTATCAATATATTTATAATTATTCATTTTAAATCATCCTTTTTATTTAAATTTTGCTAATTTATTATTTTTGTTATATAATATGATAAATTTATATATTTGTTAAAAATTCCGTAAATAAAAAAATAGAAAAAAATTAGAAAAAATTAAAATAAAATAGAATAAATTAGAAAATGATATGAAAATGAAAAAAGTAGAATTTAAAATAATGAAAAATAAGAAAAAAATAATTAAAAAAAGCTAAAAATCTTAAAAGAGAGTATATAATATAAAAATGGTGTAGGAGAAGTAATAAAAAATGAATTTGAAGGAAAATGAGAGAATTGACGATTTAGGTTGTAAAAATTTGAAAATTATTCAAAATAAAAATTGGTTTTGTTTTGGTATTGATAGTATATTATTAACTAATTTTGCAAGGAACTTGAAAAAAAATTCAAATATTTTAGATTTGGGAACAGGAACAGGAATAATTCCTATTTTACTATATGGAAAAGCAGAGTTTAATAAAGCAGTAGGAGTAGAAATTCAAGAACAAGTAGCGGATATGGCAAAAAGGAGTGTAATGTTAAATAAACTGGAAAGTAAAGTACAAATTATTTGTGAAAATATTTTAAATTTAGAAAAAAGATATGAAAAAAATACTTTTGATGTTATTATTACTAATCCGCCATATAAAGAAAAAAATACGGGAGTTATTAATGAAGGAAAAGAAAAACTAATTTCTAGACATGAAATAACAGCTAGTCTGGAGGACTTTATTAGAATATCAAAAGATTTATTAAAAGACAAAGGCGAATTTTATATGGTTCATAGGCCAGAGAGATTAGTCGATATTTTAAATTTAATGAGGAAGTATAAATTAGAGCCTAAGATTATTCAATTAGTATATTCTAATAGCGATAAACCACCTAAATTAGTGTTAATAAAATGCATAAAAAATGCTAGACCATTCTTAAAATTTGAAAGAAATCTGTATATTTATAATAAAGATGGAAGTTATACAAATGATATTAGAGATATTTATAACAATAAAGAATAAAAAAGAAATTAAGAGAAATAAAAAAATACATAAAGAAAATGAAAGATTTTTTAGTCATAATCGTTTATAAAAAATCTAAAAAAATCATAGAAATTAAAAATAAATAAATAGGAGAAAATTATGGGAGAATTATATATTGTAGCAACACCTATTGGTAATTTAGAAGACATTACTTTAAGAGCAATAAATATATTAAAAAAAGTTGATTTAATAGCAGCCGAAGATACAAGACATACATTAAAACTATTAAATCATTTAGAAATTTCAAAACCATTAATAAGTTATCATAGGCATAATGAAGAACTAAGAGTAGATTTATTAATAGAAAAATTAGAAGAAGGACAAAATATTGCGTTAGTCTCAGATGCGGGAACTCCTGGAATTTGTGATCCAGGCCAAGAAATAATAAAAAAATGTATAGAAAAAGAAATAAAAGTAATACCAATTCCTGGTGCATGTGCTATGATTAATGCTTTAATATGTTCAGGCTTAGATACTAATGAATTTACTTTTATTGGTTTTTTGCCGTTAAATAAAAAATTAAGAAAAAATAAATTAGAGGAAATAGAAAAATCTAATAAAACAATAATCCTTTATGAGGCGCCACATAAGTTAAAAAATACATTAAAAGATTTAAAAGAAGTTATAAAAGATAGGAAAATTGTATTAGCAAGAGAAATAACGAAAATTCATGAAGAATTTATAAGAGGAAGTATAGATGAATTGATTAATAAAATTGATAATATAAAAGGAGAAATTGTTTTATTAATCGAAAAGAATACGATTTCCAACAAAGAGAATAAGTTTGATCATTTAACATTAGAAGAGCATTATAAACTATATGAAGATAAAGGATATAATAAAAAAGAAATTATTAAAAAGTTAGCAAAAGATAGAAATGTAAATAAAAATGAAATATATCAAAAATTTATAAATAAAAAAGAGTTTTAATAGTAAGAATTTGGCTATTAAACTCTTTTTATTTATAGAAATTAAAAATATTATATAAAAAATATATATTAATTTTCTTTTTCTTGTTCTTCTTCTAGTTTTGCAATCTTCCTAGAACATTTTTTACAAATCAATTTGTCTTCATAATTAAGCAAATCTTTTGTATTACCGCAAAAGATACAATTTGGTTCAAATTTTTTTAAGATAATAGATGAGCCATCTACATATATTTCAATAGGGTCTTTTTCAGCTATATTGAATTGATTTCTAATTTCAATAGGAATAACTACACGACCAAGTTCATCTACTCTTCTAATAATTCCAGTTGATTTCATAAATGAATCCTCCTTAAAAGTTTAGTTTACAATCCTTATGCAACTAATATATCACAAATAATAAAGTAGGTCAATTATATTGTAATAAAAAGTCAACTTTTGCATAAACTTATTTAGGTGATAACCATGTTAAATATAGTTTGGCCAATTTTTATAATAATATCATTTTCTTATGCAATTTTTTTTGGAAATTTAAATAATTTAAATTCTGAAATTTTTGCAAGTACAGAAAGTGCAATAAAATTGTCAATTAATTTATTAGGAACAATTTGTCTTTGGAATGGAATTATGCAGATTGCAAGTAAAACATCTATAATAGATAAACTTACGAAATTTTTAAAACCTGTCATTAATTTTCTGTTTCCAGAATTAAGAAAAAATTCAAAAATACAAAAAGAGATATCTATGAATATGGTTGCAAATATCTTAGGATTAGGAAATGCGGCTACTCCATTAGGCTTGAAAGCAATGAAATCAATGCAAGAAGAAAACAAACAAAAAGATAGATTAACAGACTCTATGGCTATGTTTATTGTAATTAATACAGCATCCATTCAAATTATTCCTACTACTGTTATAGCAATTAGAAATTCTCTTGGATCAGAAAATCCAACTTCAATTATATTCCCAGTATGGATTGCCACAATTTGTGCAGCAGTTGCAGGAATTATTGCTGTTAAAATATTGATAAATATTACTAATAAGGATAAGGAGAAAAAGTAGTGGAATTCGTAAATTTTATTTCAAATTTAGCAATGCCAGCTATTATTTTGATTATTGTATTATATGGAATAATAGAAAAAAGGAGAGTATTTGATGATTTTTTAGAAGGGGCAAAAGAAGGATTTAGTATAGTAATTAGTATCTTACCAACATTAATTGGTTTATTCGTAGCAATAGGAGCTCTCAGAAGTTCAGGAATTCTAGATATGATAATTAAAATTTTAACACCTTTACTAAGTATAATCGATTTCCCAACAGAACTTATGCCACTTGCTATGTTAAGACCAATTTCTGGAAGTAGTTCTATTGCGGTTGCGACTGATATTATGAGTAATTATGGTGTAGATACAACTCTTGGAATGATGGCTTCTGTTATAATGGGATCAACAGAAACCACCTTATATACAATTGCTATTTATACAAGTTGTGTAAAAATAAAAAAGACAAGATTTATATTACTTGCAGCGTTAACAGCAGATATTGTTGGAATATTAGTAAGTGTAGCTATTTGTAGAATGTTTTTATAATAAAAATTTTATTTAATACAATTATTGACAAATATTTCCAGATAGTGTATAATAATGTAAATTTTAATAAAAACAAATAAAGTTTTTTTAATTATATTATTTATACTATTATTTTTTCTATCGGAAGATTTATAATTCATAAATTTATAAAAAATATTTTGAAATCAATAAAAAATATTTCCAAAAAGATTAAAAAAGTTTTTAATTTTGTAGAGAAAACAATCCCCTTAAAATAAAATATTTATGCAGTTCGCCCCTATATATGTATATTTTATTTAGTTTTCTCTACATTATATATAATTATCGATGATAAGTTTCGTTATTAGAAATTTTAAAACTTCTAAAAAGTTGTTCAAGTAAAAAAATTCTTATTAATTGATGAGGAAAAGTCATTTTAGAAAAGCATATACTTTCTTGACAGTTGTCTAATAATTTTTGAGAAAGGCCAAGAGATCCCCCAATTATAAAAGTTAAGTTGCTATTTGAAAGAGAAAGGTTATCTATTTTTTTTGAAAATTCTTCTGATGTTAATTGTTTACCTTTTAAATCAAGAGCAATTTTATAAGATGATTTTTTGAAATGATTTATAATATTAGAACATTCTTTATCTTTAATCTCATTTGAGATACTCAAATTTAATTTGTCAGGTATTTTTTCATCAGGAAGTTCTAATATTTCTAATTTACAATATCTAGAAAGTCTTTTACTATATTCTTCGATTGCCATTTTAAAAAAAGGTTCTTTTATTTTTCCAATACATATTATTTGTATATTTAACATATTTTTCTCCATATATATTTTATTAATTAAAATTAAGCTTTTTATTAGAATAATATAAAAAGCTTAAATTGTTATTACTTTACTATGAGTGTCTCTACTTGCAACACTTAAATTTATAGTATTTTCATTATAATTATTAGAAATTAATTCATCTACTACTGTTTGATATGCTAGTTCTGGGAAATTACTTTCTTTACTAAGATGTCCTAACATTGCATTTTTTAAACCATATTTTAGTAAATGTGAAATAGTTTTTCCTGCCATTTCATTTGGAAGATGTCCAATAGGACCAGCAATTCGTGATTTTAGTGTAAATGGATATGATGAACAACGTAATATTTCTGGATCATAATTTGCTTCTAGCATTATAAATAGGCTTTCTTCTAAACTTTTTAAAATTGGATTTGTCATATGACCAATATCTGTTGCTATACTAATTTTTTTATTATCTTTCCAAATGTTAAATCCGCAAGGATTAGCTGCATCATGTGGTATAGAAAAAGGTTTTATTTTTAAATCTCCTATTTCAAATTTATCAGATACTTTAAAAGTTTTGATATTTTTATCAGAAATTTTATCTCTTTGTTTTGGCATGGCATCTAATGTTTCTTGGTTCACAAATACTGGTAAATCAAATTTTTTTGATAGTGTACCTAGACCTTGAACATGATCTGTATGCTCATGTGTTATTAAAATACCATCTAATGATTTTGGATCAACATTTATATCATTTAATGCCGTTTCGATTTTTTTACTGCTTACACCAGCATCTACTAGTAGCTTAGTGTTTTTAGTTTCTATGAATAAGCTATTACCACTACTACCACTGTATAAACTACAAAAATTAAACATTTTATTTATACCTATCCTTTGTTATTATTCTTTTACTCTTTCGATTCTTGCTCCAATTTTTCTAAATTTTTCTTCTATGTTTTCATATCCTCTATCTATATGTTCTAGATTATAAATTTCTGTAATGCCTTCTGCTGCTGTTCCTGCTACTACTAATGCAGCACCTGCTCTTAAATCACTTGAATAAACAGGTGCACCATATAGTTTTTTTACTCCTTCGAAAAATGCAGTTTTTCCTTGTGCAGTTATTTTAGCACCCATTTTATTTAATTCTTCTGTATATTGAAATCTAGATTCCCATATACTTTCATTTATCACACTTGTTCCATTTGCAAGTGCTAACACTACACCCATTTGTGGTTGTAAATCAGTTGGGAAACCTGGATAAGGTAAAGTTTTAATGTTTGCTTTATTTGGTCTTTTATTACACCAAACTCTAATACTATCGCCATTATCTTCTACATTTCCGCCAACTTCTATAATTTTTGCTGTTATTGATTCTAAATGTTTTGTAATACAATTTTTTAGAGTTAAATCTCCTCTTGTAGCAACTGCTGCTAACATAAAGGTTCCAGCTTCTATTTGATCTGGAACAACGCTATATGTTCCGCCACCTTCTAGTTTTTCTACGCCATTAATTTTTATCACATCTGTACCAGCACCTCTAATATCTGCGCCCATTGTATTTAAAAAGTTTGCTACATCTACGATATGAGGTTCTTTTGCAGCATTATCAATTGTTGTAGTACCTTTGGCAAGCACACTAGCTAACATTACATTAATAGTTGCCCCAACAGATACTATATCCATATATATTGGAGCACCTTTTAATTTTTTTGCTTTTGCAGATATTTTACCTTTTTCTACACTAACAGTAGCTCCAAGCATTTCAAATCCTTTTATGTGTTGGTCAATTGGTCTTGCACCTAATTTGCAACCGCCTGGCATACCAACTTCAATTTCACCTTTTCTTCCAAGCATTGATCCTATTATGTAGTATGAAGCTCTGAATTTGCTAGTTAAATCTAGAGGTGCTTTTGTTGTTGTAATATTTGTTGTATCGATAGTTATGCTATGTTCACTGTTCCATGTTATTTTAGCACCTAAATTTTCTAGTATCTCACAAGATATTTTTATATCACTAATATTTGGTAAATTTTCAATTGTACAAATTCCATTTATTAAAAGTGTAGCAGGTAATATTGCTACTGCTGCATTTTTTGCACCATTTATTGTTACCTCACCTTTTAGAGGTGTAGGACCTTTTACTACTAATTTTTCCAATTATATTACCCCCAAATTTATATAATCTGATGTTTTATATAAAAAAAGAGTGTATTTTTAATGACACTCTATTACTCAGATAAATATAACATAAACTTTAAATTATTGCAACTATTTTTTTGCAGTTATTAGACCATGTTCTTGAAAAAATTCTATTAATTTAAATTTAAATTTCATTTCTTTATTAGAAGAGTCTGAAACAAGAGCAAATTCTTCTTCATCTAAGTTATTTTCTATTAATTCTTTTGATTCATCAGGAACAACTCCAGAACTTATATCTACAAAGCATAAAGGAGGAAACATTACGCACCACCAATTTTGACCTTTGGCTTCTCCTATTTCTACTTTTAATCCATCATATAAACCAGCAGGTAATGATATATCACCATATGTTTTTGTAGGAAATTCAAAATTTCCAATATTTATTTTTACATCATATGAATAGCCTTGTTCATAAATTGTATCTTGTGCTATTTTTTCAAATTCATTAGAATGATCATGAACTAATTTAATTACTTCATCTTTACTCTTACAATTAGAACAAATTTGGTTCATATAGGAAAGTAAATTGTCTCTTACAATATATTTTAAGTTTTGATCTTCTTGACTATCGCTATTGGCAATTACATGTAATCTAAATACACTATTAGCAATACCATTTGAAACATTTTGAGCGTATGAAATTGCACAAATAGAAGTATAAATAAATAATAGAAAACTTAAAATTATTACCATTTTTACCTTGGAATTTTTAAAAACATTTAATATTTTTTTCATATGTTACCTCCTGAAAACTTTTTTTCAAAAATATTCTATATAATTCATTATTTACAATTTAGGATTTTTTATACATATTGCGAAAAAAGTCGATGAATTTTATTTGAAATATTCTTGACATATTTGTAAAGAAATGGTAAAATTTACCAGTAAACAAAAACAAGAAAACTGGATTTTCCGTATGTTTTACAAAAGATTGAAAGGATGATGTTTTTATGAAAAATAAGTTAGAAACAGAAGAAAAAGTTTGTGCATTTTATGCTAGTGATTATCATTTTGAAATGATAACATTACCATATGTGTATAAGAATATTGAAAATAAAAAAGATATAGTTATATTGACTGAAAATGATTTAAAAGATACAGTATCAAACTTAATATCAAAAATGAACTTTAAAGAAGATAGAAAAAAAGATATATTAAACCTAGATTGGAAAAATAATGATTTAAGTAAATTTAGGAAAATAAAAGAGAATATGGATAATAATATAAATACAGTTGTACTTGTTAAGGGAAATGAAAATTATATTAGAAATGCAAATAAAAATTTAGAAAAATGGGTTGAACAAAAACATAATCTAGAAATTATCGACTGCTATAATATAGAAGAAGTTGGAGATAAAGTAGATGAGATTATAGGAAAATATAATAAAATATTAAAAACATCAGGAGAAAAGAATATTATAAAAAATTAAAATTGTAAAATTATTGTAAAAAAGTTGATAAATTTTTTAAAATAGTGTATAACTATAAGGCATATATAATTACATTGAAAGGAACGATATATATGGATAGAAAAGCAGAAGAAGCAAAAGCTATTTTAAAAAAATACGGACAAGAACATTTATTAAATCATTATGACAAATTAGATGAAAAGCATAAAAGAGAGTTATTAGATCAAATAAATAATATTAATTTTGAACTTATTAATAGCTTATATAAAAACACTAAAAAAGAACTAAAAAAACAAGAAGATGAAATAACTCCAATTGAATATTTAGATAAATATAAATTATATGATGACTATAAATATTATGAGAATATTGGAAAAAAAGCAATAAAAGAAGGAAAATTAGCAGCTGTTACAATGGCAGGAGGACAAGGTACAAGACTAGGGCATGATGGACCTAAGGGAACATATGATATAGGATTAGATTCTCATAAATCTTTATTTGAGTTATTAGCAGATAACTTAAAAGAAGAAGGAAAAAAATATGGTGTTGTTATTCCTTGGTTTATTATGACAAGTAAAGAAAATAATAAGGCGACAATTGACTTTTTTGAAAAACATAAATTCTTTGGTTATCAAAAAGATAAAAATATATTTTTCTTTGTTCAAGGTGAATTACCAATGATAGATACAGAAGGTAAGATTTTAATTGGAGAAGATGGATTAGTAAAACAGGCTGCGGATGGACATGGAGGAATATATGAATCATTAGTAAAAAACGGTATGACTGAAAAAATGAGACATATGGGAATAGAATGGGTATTTATCGGAGGAGTAGACAACTGTCTTGCAAAGATGGTTGATCCTGTTCTTATGGGAATTGCAATAGATAAAAAAGTAACTGTTGCTTGTAAATCAGTAGTAAAGGCAAATCCTCATGAAAAAGTAGGAGTATTTTGTAGAAGAAACGGAAAACCAAATGTTATAGAATATTCAGAAATAACAGAAGAAATGGCAGAAGCAAGAGATGAAAATGGAGAATTATTATATGGTGAATCGCATATTTTATGTAATTTGTTTAGTGTAGA
>CALXKA010000033.1 GCA_944388765.1 uncultured Clostridia bacterium | reverse complement strand
CTAAAAACAGCTTATGAAGATAGAGTAAACGGAATAATTGATATAAATGAATTTGTTACATATTCAGAAAGTTATAAGAAAGAGCAAGAAGAATTAATACAAAAAACGGAAAATTTAAATTTAAAATTACAAGACTATGAAAATACAAAAGAAAAAGAATTAATAAAATACATAAAAGAAATTGTAAGTTTTGAAAACATAGATAGAAATATAATTTTAAATTTAATAGATAGTATTGAAATAACTGATAAAGAAAATATTAAAATTAATTATAAATTTAAAGTGTAAATTTAGAGTAGATAAAATCTGCTTTTAATTTTAACAAAAATCTATCACAAAAGAAATTGCGACTGGAATGCAGATGATATAGATAGCATATTACAAACATTAAAAGAAAATAATACAAAAATAACATTCTTTATGGTAGGAGATTGGATAGATAAGTTCCCAGATATGGTCAAGAAAATCTATGAAGAAGGACATGAAATAGCAAGTCATAGCAATACTCATCCACATGTTAATAATCTAACTTATGAGCAAAATATAGAAGAGATAGAAAAAAGTAATGATAAAATCGAAAAAATAACAGGAAAAAGAACTAAAATATATAGAGCTCCATATGGAGAATATAATAATACAGTAATTAAAGCAGCACAAGATAAAGGATATTATACTATTCAATGGAATCTAGACACATTAGATTATACTGGATTAACTGGTGATGAAATGTGGAATAGAATAGGAGATAAATTAAAATCAGGAGATATAATTTTAAGTCATAATGGAACAAAGCATACAGCAGATAGTTTAGATATGTTAATAAAAAATATAAAGCAAAAAGGATATGAAATAGTAAGAGTATCAGATTTGATATATTTAGAAAATTATACAATTAATAGTAGTGGGACTCAATTAAAAAAGTAGAATATGTGTATAAAATTACCAGAATTGTAAATAATATAACCATAAATGAAAGGGTTAAATGATGGTATTAATTGGTATTATTGCAAATAAAAAGTGTTTTGAGGCGATTAAATCAGAAATAACAAAAAAAGATAATCAAATGAATGTTATTCATATAACTTTAAAGAGTTTAGAGAATATGAAGAATATAAAATTTGATACAATAATAATCGAAAATGATTTAGAGAAATATCAGGATTATAAAGAACAGTTAAAGAAAATTTGTAAGGAAGCATCATATGTAATAATAAATACAGATATCAATTTTGAATATAAAGAAATAGAAACACAAAATCTGATTACATTTGGAATAAACCAAGACGCAAATGTCACAATTTCTAGTAATAGTGAGGAAAATATATTAATTTATTGGCAAAAAAGCATAAATAATAAAGCTGGGAATAAAATAGAAATTGAGGAAAGAAGGATAAAAAAAGATCAAAATAGTGATTTAAAAATAGATGAATTATTAATATTATATTCAATTTTGCGAATATATAATATATCCATAATCGATACAATATAGGAAAAAACTAACTTTTTTGAAAATTTTTAACTTTTTATGTAGACAAATCCAAAAAAATAGTGTATAATAGAAATTGTAATTAATCATTTAGAGAGAAATACAATTGATAAAATATAAAAATGGGGAGGAAAAAACATTGGATACAAATTATTTAGAAAACAACTATTTAACATTAGTTGGAAAAGTTACAGGAGAAAAGAAATTTAGTCATGAAATTTATGGAGAAAGATTTTATATCTTCAATTTATCAATACCAAGATTAAGTGGTAATGCAGATATAATACCAATTACAGTATCAGAAAGATTAATTAAAGAAGATACATTACAAGAAGGAAAAAAACTATTAATTAAAGGTCAATTTAGATCATATAACAGTTATGAAAATGAAAAAAATAGACTAATATTAACAGTTTTTGCAAAAGATGTAATGGAAGTAGAAGAAGAGGAAGAAGAAAGCGATAATGATATAGTAAGAAAAGATGTAATAACAAATGAAGTTGTATTGATAGGATATATTTGTAAAAAACCAATATATCGTCAAACACCATTTGGAAGAGAGATATCAGACTTATTACTTGCAGTTAATAGAGCATATAACAAATCTGATTATATTCCTTGTATTGCATGGGGAAGAAATGCAAGATTTTGTCAAAACTTAGAAGTAGGATCACAAGTAAAAGTTGTAGGTAGAGTGCAATCAAGAACATATGAGAAAAAACATGAAGATGGAAGTGTAGAGACAAGAGTTGCATATGAAGTTTCAATTGGAAGTTTAGAAGTAATTGAAGAAAAAGATAATGAAAATGAATTAGGAATTGAAAATCAAGAAGCTGTTTAATAGAGAAATTAGGATTGTTAAATAATATGTAAAAAGTTTTAAAAGACTAGTCTTTTGAAACTTTTTTTGATATAATATGGAAAGTTAAAATTAATATAGGTTTATAGATATAACCAAATAAAAATCTAAATATAAAGTAAGGATGGAGAAATAATGTCAAAATCTGAAAAAATTGATAAAAAAGATTTAAAGGAAAAACGAATAGAAAAAAAGAAAATGAGTTCAAGTGTTAAATTTACAATATTAGCACTTATTTTAATTGCAATATTTTGTATAGCATTAACACCAGTAACACTTCAAAATGATACATATTATACTATTGCAATAGGAGAACATATAGTAAACTATGGGGTGGATATGCAAGATCCATTTTCTTGGCATGAAGATTTAAGTTATACATACCCACATTGGTTATATGATTTGATAACATATATAGTATATTCAGTATTTGGAATGACAGGAATATATATATCAACATGTATATTATCAGTAATATTAGGTTGGTCGATATATGCAGTTGGAACAAAACTTGCTAAAAATCAATTTTTCTCATTTTTTATAACAATAGGAGTAATGTATGTAATAAGAGGATATATTGCAGCAAGAGCACAGTTAGTAACATTCATATTATTTATATTAACAATCTTTTTTATAGAAAAGTTTTTAGAGACAAAGAAAAAAAGGTATATATTAGGATTAATAATAATACCAATATTAATAGCAAATTTACATGTTGCAGTATTTCCATTTTACTTTGTTTTATACTTGCCATATATAGCAGAATATATTATAGCAATACTTGCAGAAACAATTATATATAAAAGAATAAATAGAAAAATATTAAAGCTAAGAATAAAAATATTAGAAAATAGAAATTCAAATAGTGATAAATTAAAAGATTTAAAAGAAAAATTAAGATTAAAAGAAGAACAAGTAGATAAAATAAAAATAAAAAGAACAAAAGAACTACAAAATCCATATAAGATAAAATTAGTTAAAAATAAAAATGTAAAATGGTTAATTTTAATAATGATTATATGTTTATTTACAGGATTATTGACACCATTAGGAATAACTCCATATACGTATTTATCTAAAACAATGCAAGGAAACACAACAGAAAATATAAATGAACACTTGCCAATGACAGTATCAGAAGATATAGATGCAATGTGTGCAATAGTAATCTTTTTAGCAATACTAACATTTACAAAAGCAAAGATAAGACTAAGTGATTTATGTATGTTAGGTGGATTATTATACTTAATGCTTGATTCTAGAAGACAAATAACGATGTTTGCAATAATCGGAAGTGTAATTTTAGGAAGACTTTTAATGGAGTTAGTACGAATATATAGTAAGGATCTTGATAAAAAAGCAGTAAAAGTATTAACAAATAAAATTGGTATAATATTAATAACAATAATGGCTTTAAGTTTAAGTTATTATTTTGCAGAAGATAAATTTGATGACACATATATAGATGAAACAGCTTATCCTGTACAAGCATGTGATTATATATTAGAAAATATAGATTTAGGAACAGCAAAATTTTATAATGAGTATAATTATGGAAGTTATATGTTATTTAGAGGGATACCAGTATTTATAGATTCAAGAGCAGATTTATATGCACCAGAATTTAGTGGAAAAGATGAAGATATATTTATGGATTTTATAGATACATCAAGTATAGGAACATTTTATGAAGATACATTTGAGAAATATGGAATTACACATGTAATAACATATGAAAATTCAAAAATGAATATGATAATAACAAAAACAAATGACCCACATTATAAAGAATTATATAAAGATGATTATTTTGTAATATATGAAAGAGTGACAAATTAGGATGTCCCTAATATAACAGGGAGGAAAGAATGAAGAGAAAATTAAGTAAAATAGAAATTGCAATAGTTGTTATAATAATTTTAATTATATTAATTGATCAGATAACAAAAATTATTGTACAAAATGTTGACAATATAAATATAGAACAAAACACAAATGCAGCATATGGAATTGGCTCAAATTCAACTATTATGTATATAATAACTAATCTTGTAATTATAGTTATAATTACGAAATTTATGTTATCACAAAATCAGTTTATAGATGGAAAATTAAAAATATTTTTGAGTTTCATAATCTCAGGTGGTATTTCTAATATAATTGATAGAATATTTAGAGGTTATGTGTTAGAGTGGATTAAGATTGAAAATTTAAACTGGTTACCAGTATTAAATATAGCAGATATATTTATATTAATTGGATGGATATTAGTAGTGGGAAACTTTGCATATTTTTCAGCAGAAGAATGGAAAAATAGAAAAGTAAAAAATGTGAAATTAGAAGATAAAGACAAAAAAGAGGGATAATATTGAAAAAATTTATAATAAAGAAGGAAGAAGAAAATAAAAGAATAGATAGTTATTTAGCTTCAAAAAATGAAGATTTATCGAGAGTTACAATACAAAGATTGATTCAAGAAGAAAAAATAAAAGTAAATGATAAAAAAATAAAATCTTCATATAAAGTACAAGAAAATGATGAAATTACATTAGAAGAAGAAAAGCCAAAAGAAACGACTTTAAAAGCACAAAATATACCATTAGAGATAATATATGAAGATGATGATATAATAGCTGTAAATAAACCAAAAGGAATGGTTGTGCATCCAGCAAATGGAAATCCAGATGGAACTCTTGTAAATGCAATAATGGCAATATGTAAAGATTCTTTATCAGGAATAGGAGGAGAAATAAGGCCAGGAATAGTTCATAGGTTAGATAAAGATACTTCTGGGGTTATAATAGTAGCAAAAAATGATAAAGCACATATTAATTTAAGTGAACAAATAAAAAATCATGAAGTTAAAAAGACATACATAGCGATAGTAAGAGGGGGTGTAAAAGAGAATCAAGCAACAATAAATATGCCAATTGGAAGAAGTGAAAAAGACAGAAAAAAGATGGCAGTAACCAAAAAAGGAAAAGAAGCAATAACACATTTTAAAGTATTAAAAAGATTTAGTGATTATACAGTATTAGAAGTAAATATAGAAACTGGAAGAACACATCAAATAAGGGTTCATTTAGCACAGATAGGATATCCATGTATAGGAGATGAAACATATTCAAGCGGAAAAAATAGATGGGGAATAAAAGGGCAAGCCTTGCATGCAAAAAGTTTAGAATTTAAACATCCAATAACAGGAAAAAAGATGAAACTAGAAGCAGAATTACCAGAATATATGAAAGAAATAATTAATGGGGATTAATAAAAAATATACTTTAAATTAAGGAAGAAGGAAATAAAATGCCATCATGGATAACACATTTAGTTACAGCGACAAAAGTAAGTAATAATAATGAATATATATTTGCAAATCTTATGCCAGATATTTTGCAAAAACATATCATAAAAGATACTTCAAAAAGAGTAAATTACGAAACAACTCATTATACTAAGATAGAAACCATAAATGGGATAGATATACCTATACCAGATATAGATAAATTTTATAATATATACAAGAATGAGATGAGTAATCCAATAATATCTGGATATTATTCACATTTATTAACAGACTACTTTTGGAATGAATTTTCATACAAGAACTATTTTAAACAGATAGATAAAGAAAAAAATTTGATAGAGATACAATTAGCAAATGGAGAAAATATAGAACTACAATGGGATGATGCTGTTAAATTAAAACAAAAAGATTTTAGAATATTTACAAAATATTTACACAATACCATGAAAATGATTTTACCAGTATATAGTGATAAGATATTAGAATATAGTAAAGCAATTAAAGAATATAGTTTTGAAGAAAAAGATATAAAAAATACAGTAAAATATGTAGAAAAATATATAAATAAAAGAATACAAGAAAATTCAGAAAGTAAATATGAAATATTTTCAGAAGAGCTTATGAAAATAAAATTTCAAGACAGTATAGAATTTATAAAAAATCATATAAAAGGATAAGTGAAATGGAAGAAATAAGATTACAAAAATATATAGCTGATTGTGGTATAACATCAAGAAGAAAAGCAGAAGAATTAATCAAAAATGGAAAAATAGAAGTAAATGGACATGTTATAACAGAACTAGGAACAAAAATAAATCCAGAAAAAGATATTATAAAATATGATAATAAACGAATAAAAAAAGAACAAGAATATGTATATATATTATTAAATAAGCCAATAGGCTATGTAACTACTGTAAAAGATCAATTTAAAAGAGAATCAGTACTAGATTTAGTAAGAGTAAAAGAAAGAATTGTTCCAGTAGGAAGATTAGATATGTATACATCAGGTGCTTTAATTTTATCTAATGATGGAGAGTTTGTATATCAAGTTACACATCCAAAGCATGAAATTGATAAAACATATACAGCTACAATTAAAGGAATTGTGAAAGATGGGGAAGTAGAACAATTAAAAAATGGTGTAAAAATAGAAGAATATTTTACTAAACCTGCAAAAGTAAAAATTTTAAGGATTGATGAAGATAAAAAACAATCAAGACTTGAAATAACAATTCATGAAGGAAAAAATAGGCAAGTAAGAAAAATGTGCGAAGCAATAGGTCATAAGGTGCTGGCATTACATAGAAGTAAGATTGCTGGAATTGATGTTAAAGACTTACCTTTGGGAAAATGGAGATATCTGACTAAAAAAGAAGTAGAAAAAATTATTAAAAATAATGTAAAATATTGAAAAATAAATTTTAAAAATATATAATAATACAAACATAAGAAAAAGGAGCAAATAACAAATGAATACATTTAAATTTATACCAGAAGGTTGGAATAACGAGATTAGCAAATTAGACACAACAGAAGAACTAATAGATAAAATGAAAAATGAAGAAATATTACAAGGATTAGTAAAAAGTTGTGATGAAAAATACAACTTGCATATAAATTTAGGAAAAGGAATTACAGGAATAATTCCAAGAGAAGAAGTGGAAGCTATAAATGTAGAAGAAACAGGACTACCAAAAATAAATTTATGTACAGGGAAAGTTCATAAATTTGTACAATTTAAAATAAAAGATATAGGAAAAAATGAAGAAATAATTTTGTCAAGAAAAGATGTACAAAATCAAGCTTTAAATTGGGTAAAAAATGAATTAAAAGTAGGAGATAAAGTAGAAGGTATAGTTAAAAATATAAAACCATATGGAGCTTTTATAGAAATAGGTGGAGGAGTTGTAGGATTAGCTCATATAGAAGATTTATCAATTGCAAGGATAAAAAGCCCAGCTGAAAGGTTAAAAATTGGACAAAAGGTTGAAGTTGTGGTAAAATCTATAAATAGAGAGGATGGAAGAGTAATTTTATCATATAAAGAAATACTTGGAACCTGGGAAGAAAATGCCAAAAAATTTTCACAAGGTACTAAAACAAAAGGAATTGTTAGAGAAACTGAAAAAAATAAGAATGGTATTTTTATTGAATTAACACCTAATTTAGTAGGAATGTCAGAATATGAAGAAGGTTTACAATATGGACAAACAGTGGATGTCTATATAAAAAAAATAGATACACAAAAGAGAAAAATCAAATTATCAATTATAGAGTAGAAATTTCTATTTTAAAGGAGGAGTTAAAATGGTTGAAGATAACCAAATTAAAGCACAAGTATCACCTTTTGCAATAAGGGAAGGTGAAATAAAAACATTTGATGGGAAAGATGGATATGTATCAATGAATCAGATAGTTCATAAAATCAACATTGGACATATAAATGAAATCCATTTTGCAATACTTGAATTAGTAAACGAGTTTGAATTTATAACTTCAAGACAACTATATCAAATGTTAGAAATAAAAGGAATTGATCCAAAATCACAAGATAAATTAAATAATAAACTGGATCAATTAGTAAAATCAAAGATTTTAACTAGATATTATTTCACATCTGATGAAGGAAAAGGAATTTATCGTATTTATTGTTTGGAAAAAATGGGAAAATATTTACTAAATTCAAAGGAAATAGAATGTAAATGGCAACCATCAGATAATACAAAACCAGTTCCAATGATTAAGAAAAGATTAGCAGGAAATCAAACAATAATTGCATATTTAAGAAAAGTTAAAGCTTTTGATAGTTATATTGTGAAACCAGCAATAACTGCAAAAGTTACAGGTAAAATATTTAAGGCATCAGGTGGAGCTGTAAAGTTAACTAAAAATAAGAAATCAATCCAATTTGTTTTTGAAGTAATAAGAAGAGAACAAGATTGGCAAAAGAAATTAGTAGAGAAGATGAGATTATATAAAGATTTTTATGAAAATTATGTACCAGGAGATTCAGGATTTAGTGGTATGCCACAATTAATTCTAATATGTGAAGATGAAAAACATATGGCAGAATGTTTCAAAGAGATTGTAAAAAATCAAGTAGAAATACCACAAATAAAATTATATTTTTCAACAGATTTGAGACAAAATGAGGAAACATTAGAAAATACATTAGTAGAATTTAAATTAGTTGATGGAAAATATAAAATGGAAAATGTTGAATTAAAATTATTAGGAATGTAAAAAAACGGGAATTTAGGAATAAAACCTAAATTCTTATTTTTTGCCAATTAAAAGACAGAACTTGAAAGTAAATAAAAAATGTATTATAATAGTAAACATAAATTGGTAGAAGTGTTTGAGTATAATATCAATTTATAATTATAAAAATATAGGAGGGAGTCTAAATGATGGAAATGAAACCAGAAGAAAGGCTTAGAGAGCTTATACAGCTTTTTCATCAAGAAAAGGTTGTTGAAACATTAGTTGAAGCTCAACGGAAAGGCGGGTTTATAGACTTACAAACAACGTATGCCGAAGAAAAGAAGAAATTCTTTGGAAAACTGCAAGAGCTACAAGATGAAGTAGAAAACTCACTTAAAAGAAGGAGCTATTTTATTGATGATCCGAATTATAAAATATATCCGGAAGATTCTTTGCAGATTTGTCTCATTTGTATGATGAGCAATATAAGTGAAATAAACCTGCTAAGAAACTGGTATCAAGTAGTAATGGCTTTAAAAAAGGTTGAAGGAATATATAGTGAACTTGCAAATAGGTTTATAAAATTCCTTAGTGTCGAGAAATCGTGTAAAGGAGAAAACTTTACAAGCTATAATGCCGAGGAGTTATTAGTAATGTTTTTTGGCTAATCAAAAATCCTAACTCAAACACAAAAAACTTACAAAAAAGTTCTAGGTAATTCCTAGAACTTTTTTTGCCTTTTGTATATCATCATTATTTGCATCTCTTACTCCATCTAGTTCGTATTTTAAACAAAGTTTTTCCCATTTATATTTTCCCATACTATGATAAGGAAGGAGTTCAATTTTTTGAACATTTGATAAAGAATCAATAAATTCTTTTAATTTTGATAAATCATTAACATCATCTGTATATCCTGGAATAAGAACTTGTCTAATCCATACAGGAATTTTATTATTGCTTAAATATCTAGCAAATTCTAGTTCTAATTTATTTTCTACACCTACTAATGACTTACACTTTTCATTATCTATATGTTTAATATCTAATAAGACTAGATCAGTCAAGCTTAAAAGTTTTTTTATGTCATCAGTTAAGGCAACCATTCCAGATGTATCAATGCAAGTATGAATATGAAGTTCTTTTAATTTAGTAAATAAAGCGATTAAAAAATGGACTTGCAATAAAGGTTCGCCACCAGTAATAGTGACACCACCATTTGGTTCTATATAATTTCTATAACGTAAAATTTTATCTAAAATCTCATCCAAAGATTGATAATGTCCACCATTAATATCCCAAGTATCACGATTGTGACAATACTTACATTTCAGATGACAGCCTTGTAAAAATAATACAAAACGAATTCCAGGTCCATCAACAGTTCCAAAAGATTCTATTGAATGAACTTTGGCGTAATATTTTAAATCTTCTTTATCCATAGTTATTTCAGTCCTTTCAAGTAGTAGAAATAAAATAAGGGATATATCTAAATCCCTTAGATTTTTTCATGAATTGTTCTGTTTATTACATCTAATTGTTGTTCTCTTGTTAGTTTTGTAAAGTGCACTGCATATCCAGATACTCTTATTGTTAATTGTGGATATTTTTCAGGGTGTTCCATTGCATCTTCTAATAAACTTCTATCAAATACATTTACATTTATATGATGACCTGTTTGTTTAAAATATCCATCAAGCATTGTAATTAAATTTGTAACTCTTTGATCTTCTGTTTTTCCAAGTGTCCCAGGTGTTATTGAAAATGTATATGAAATTCCATCTTCTGCTGAATCAAATGGTAATTTTGCAATTGAGTTCATTACTGCTAATGCTCCATTTGTATCTCTTCCATGTAGTGGATTTGCTCCTGGTCCGAAAGGTTCTCCTGCTCTTCTTCCATCTGGTGTGTTTCCTGTTGCTTTACCATATACAACATTTGAAGTAATTGTTAAAATTGATAAAGTATGTTTTGAATTTCTATAAGTTTGATGTTTTCTTAATTTGTTCATGAATTTTTTTGTGATATCCACTGCTATTTGGTCTACTCTATCATCATCATTTCCAAACTTAGGAAAATCTCCTTGAGTTTCGTAGTCAACAGCTAGTCCATCATCATTTCTAATTACTTTAACTTTTGCATATTTTATTGCAGATAGCGAATCTGCTACAACTGATAGTCCTGCAATACCGCAAGCCATTGTTCTTAATATTTCTCTATCATGTAAAGCCATTTCAATTGCTTCATAAGAATATTTATCATGCATGTAGTGTATAGCGTTTAGTGCTTTTATATATATTCTTGCAACATAATCCATCATTTGATCAAATTTTGTCATTACTTCATCATAGTCTAGATATTCAGATGTAATTGGTGCAAAAATAGGAGTTATTTGTTTTCCTGATATTTCATCTCTACCACCATTAATAGCATACAATAAAGTTTTGGCTAAGTTTGCTCTTGCACCAAAGAACTGCATTTGTTTACCAATCTTCATAGGTGATACACAACAAGCTATTCCATAGTCATCTCCTAATGTAATTCGCATTAAATCATCATTTTCATATTGAATTGAAGAAGTTTCAATAGATAATTTAGTAGTGTATTTTTTAAATCCTTCTGGAAGTCTTGTTGACCATAGAACTGTTAAGTTTGGTTCTGGTGCAGGTCCTAAATTTTCTAATGTATGAAGTAATCTAAATGAGTTTTTAGTTACTAATGTTCTACCATCAATACCCATACCACCAATACTTTCAGTAACCCATACTGGATCACCACTAAATAATTCATTATATTCAGGTGTTCTTAGGAAACGTACTAATCTTAATTTCATAACAAAGTGATCCATAATTTCTTGTGCTTCATCCTCTGTAATAACACCATTTTTTAAATCTCTTTCAAAATATATATCTAAAAATGTAGAAGTTCTACCTAAACTCATAGCAGCACCATTTTGATCTTTTATAGCGCCTAAATATCCAAAATATAGCCATTGTACAGCTTCTTTTGCGTTTGTTGCAGGTTTAGAAATGTCAAATCCATATTTTGAAGCCATAACCTTTAAGTCATTTAAAGCTTTAATTTGTTCACTAATTTCTTCTCTTTGGCGTATTACATCTTCTGTCATTTCATCTACATTTAAAACATCTAATTCATCTTTCTTTTCATCTATTAACACATCAACACCATATAGAGCAACTCTTCTATAATCACCTATAATTCTTCCACGACCATAACCATCAGGAAGACCTGTTAATAAATGAGAACTTCTTGCAGCTCTTATATCAGGTGTGTAAACACTAAATACTCCATCATTATGAGTCTTTCTATATTTATGAAAGATTTCTTCAACTTCATCATCTACTTTTCTTCCATAAGCTTCACATGATTTTTCAACTATTCTAATACCACCAAAAGGCATAATTGCTCTTTTTAAAGGGCTATCAGTTTGAAGTCCAACTATATCTTCTAAGTCTTTATCTATATATCCAGCCTCATGACTAGAAACAGTAGAAACAGTTTTTGTATCTATATCTAAAACTCCGCCTTCTGAATCATGTTCTTTTTTATATAATTCCAAAACTTCATCCCATAATTTTTTTGTTTTTTCAGTAGTACCTGCTAAGAATGAACTGTCACCTTCATAAGGTGTATAGTTTTTTTGAATAAAATCTCTAACATTTATTTCATCTTGCCAATCTCCTAAATTAAATCCATTCCATTGTTCAAATTTCATAAATAAACCTCCTTAAAATATATATTTTTAATATTATAAACAATTTTGCCACAACTTATAATAACATAGCTAAAAAAGTTATGCAATGAAAATAAATAATTTTGTCAAAAAATAACTAATAAAATCATAATAATAAAAATAAAAAAAGACTGTTGCTTTTGCAACAAAAAAATAAAAGCATTTAAAAATTCTAGAAAGAGAATTTTAAATACTTTTAGGACTGTAAACTTTATTTATTTTTTATAAATCTTAAAATTTCATCATCTGGAATTTTAAGAACCTTAACAATTTTTTTGAAAGTAGAAATTCTAGTTTTTTCTTCATTATATTCTAAACGTTGCAATTGTCTCCAACTTATACCTATTTCTTCGGCTAATTCTTCTTGTGTAAGTTTATTTTGCAATCTATAATGACGAATCATTTCTTACCTCCATAGTAAATAATATAAATATTATACAATATTAACAATTAAAAAAGTATGACATAATTGTCGTAAAGATATAAAGATTCATTAATAGACTACAACAAATTTACATAAAAATAACAAGGCATCTAGCCTTGTCATAATTACTAATATATTATTCTTCTTCTAAATCTGTATCTACTATTGCTTTTGCAACATTGTAAATTAGTTTTTGTTTTTCAGGAGAACAATTTTTTATTAAATCTGCAAATTCTCTATCAAGATATTCTTTTGAATTACTAGAAGCACCATTTAAAAGATATCCTTCTGTAACATCTAATAATCCACATAATTGATTTAATCTTTTAAGATTTATATGAGAATTACCTCTTTCAACTCTGCTTAAAAAAGCAACTGATATGTCAATTTTTTCTGCTAAATCTTCTTGTGTTAAGTTTTTTGCAAGTCTTGCTTGTTTAATTCTTTGTCCAATTACAGTATAATCTAATGCCATCTTATATCACCTTCCTATTTTTTTATATGCCAATAATAGCATTTTATAGTTTAAATTTACAGAAACTAAAAAAACATATATAACTTATAAGTTAAAAAAAGTAAATTTTATAGTTTCTATATACTTTTTGGTTAAAAAAACAATCTGTTTAAAATGATATTAAAGAAAATAGGAGAAAAATGGATAAAATAAGAGAAAAACAGAGAAAATAGTATATATAAAAGAAAAAATAATTGTTAATTTAAGGAAAAATTGACAAATTAGTCAAAAACATGTATACATAATTTGATTTTGTGAAGAATATATAGTATAATAGATATTAGTCGCGTTTAAAAAAGCATGCAAAAAGGAGAGTGAAGTTTATTTTAAAAACTAAATTAAAATACTATACAAAAGAAATTTTAAAGTATTTTAACATTGCTGTTATAGCCTTTGGTTTAATAGTCGCGATTATATTAATTAAATATAGACCAGTCTATAAAGTAAGTATATCTGGTGAAGAAATAGGATATGTTGAAAATATAGAAGCTTTTGAAGAAAACTTGAAACAAGATGTTATAGAACAAGAAACTAATAATATTGATAATATTGATATATCATCAGAACCAGAATACGAGTTGAAACTTATTAATAGAACACTTATGACAAATGAAGAAGAAGTAGCAAATAAGATAGAAGATGATGTAGTTATAACATATAAATATTATGATATAGCATATAAAAATCAAACAATAGAATCTGTTGATACTATTGAAGAGGCAGAAGAAGTTGTAAATGAATTGAAAGAAAATAATCAAAATAAAGAATCAGAGTTAAGTATTATTGAAAAATTTACAGTCAATAAAGAAGATGTAAAAACTTCTGATGTAGAAGTTGCTAAAACTGATACTCAGAATATAATAAGTGAAAAAATAGAAGAAGAAGAAATACAAAAGGCAGAAGAAGAAAGAATAAATAATTTACCAAGTATTAATGGAATAAAATTAGCAGTAACTCCTGTTTCAGGTACAATTACATCTCGTTATGGTGTAAGTAGTAGAATTAGAAAATCAAATCATACAGGATTAGATATTGCAGCAAAATCAGGAACTGAAATAAAAGTTGTTGCAGCAGGAACTGTAATATCAGCAAAATATGATGGTTCATATGGTAATTTAGTAAAGGTAGATCATGGAAATGGAGTTGAAACTTGGTATGCTCATACAAGTAAAATGTATGTAACTGCTGGACAAAAAGTTGAAGCAGGAGATATTATTGCAACAGTTGGTTCAACTGGAAATTCAACAGGACCACATTTGCATTTAGAAATTAGAGTTAATGGGGAACACATTAATCCTCAAAATTACTTATATAATTAGAATATAATAAAATGAACATTTGAAATACTAGATGTTCATTTTTTATATATTTTTTTCTTGACAATTTTTAGTAATAATATATAATTAAAGTGGATAAACTAAGGAAGAGACAAAAGGTAAAAGGAGGAAAATAAATGCCTGAAAATAATGAGGAACAAAAAGTTCAAAAAATGATAAATGAACTTGTAGAAAAAGCAAAAATTGCATCAAGGCAATACTTAGAATTAGATCAAGAAACAGTAGATAATATAACAAAAGCAATGTCAATGGCAGGATTAGAACATCACATGGAACTTGCAAAAATGGCAGTAGAAGAAACTGGAAGAGGAATATATGAAGATAAAATAACTAAGAATATGTTTGCAACAGAATATGTGTATCATAGTATAAAATATGAAAAAACAGTAGGGATAATAAATGAAAATGATGAAGAAGGTTATGTTGAAATAGCGGAGCCAGTGGGAATAATTGCGGGAGTAACACCAGTTACAAACCCAACATCAACAACAATGTTTAAATCAATAATAGCAGCTAAGACAAGAAATGTAATAATATTTGGATTTCACCCATCTGCACAAAAATCAAGTAGTATGGCAGCAAGAATATTAAGAGATGCAGCTGTAAGTGCAGGAGCACCAGAAAATTGCATTTTATGGATAGAAGAACCATCAATTACAGCTACAAGAATGCTAATGAATCATCCAGATGTAAACTTAATACTTGCAACAGGTGGAACAGGTATGGTAAGATCAGCATATTCTTGTGGAAAACCAGCAATAGGTGTAGGACCTGGAAATGTACCTTGCTACATTGACAAAACAGCAAAATTAAAAACATCAGTAAATGATTTAGTTATGTCAAAAGCTTTTGATAATGGAATGATATGCGCATCAGAGCAAGCTGTTTTAGTTGATAAAGACATATATCAAGAATTTGAAAAATTAATGAGAGAAGCAGGATCTTATTTTGTAAATCCTGAGGAAAAGCAAAAATTAGTAAATAGTATGTTTGAATATACAGAAGAATATGGATATAAACTAGAATCTCATGTTCCAGGCCAATCACCATATACAATAGCAAAAGAAGCTGGATTTGAAATACCAAAAGATACAAAAGTAATTGTCGTATATGAAGAAGGTATAGGACGAGAATATCCTTTTTCAAAAGAGAAACTAAGTCCAGTCCTAACTTATTATATTGTAGATAATGAAGAAGAAGGAATAAATAAATCAGAACAATTATTAGAATTTGGGGGATTGGGACATTCGGCAGTTATTCATTCTGAAAATAAAGAGACAATCTTAAAATTTTCAGAAACTATGAAAGCAGGAAGAATAATTGTAAATTCTCCATCAACTCATGGAGCAATTGGTGATATATATAATACAAATATGCCATCATTAACACTTGGATGTGGTTCATTTGGTGGAAATTCAACAACAGCAAATGTATCATCAGTAAAT
>CALXKA010000032.1 GCA_944388765.1 uncultured Clostridia bacterium | reverse complement strand
ATGGCAGAAGCAAGAGATGAAAATGGAGAATTATTATATGGTGAATCGCATATTTTATGTAATTTGTTTAGTGTAGATGCTATTGAAAGAATGGGAGCAAATCCATTACCATATCACGTAGCATTTAAAAAGGCAACATATATTGATAAAGACGGAAATTTAGTTGTTCCTAATTCACCAAATGCATATAAATTTGAGGCATTTTTGTTTGATGCTTTTGGTAGTGTAGATGATATGGCTGTATTGAGAGTAAAAAGAGAAGAAGAGTTTGCGCCAGTTAAAAATGCAGATTCAGCAGGTGTAGATTGCCCTAGAACAGCAAGAGAATTATATAAAAAATATCATCATTTGGATTAATATTTACGATAAAATCAAAGTCTTGAAATAGTTTTTTTCAAGACTTTATAAATTTTATTTTTTATGATAATATTAGTAAAGATTAGAAAGGAGTAGTTGCTTATGAATTATTTAGAAGAGTATAAAAGATGGTGTGAAAGCTCTGAATTTGATGAAGATACAAAAAAGGAATTATTAAAAATTAAAGATGATAATGCAGAAATTGAAGACAGATTTTACAAAGAATTAGAATTTGGGACAGCAGGACTAAGAGGAATAATAGGAGCTGGAACAAATAGAATGAATAAATATACAGTAGGGAAAGCAACACAAGGACTAGCAAATTATATTTTAGAACAAGGAACACAAGATAAAGGTGTAGCTATTAGCTATGATTCTAGAATAATGTCAAAAGAATTTGCAATGCAAACGGCATTAATTTTTTGTGCAAATGGTATAAAAGCATATTTATTTGAAAATTTAAGACCTGTTCCAGAACTTTCTTTTACAGTAAGAGAATTAAAATGTACAGCTGGTGTGATGATTACAGCAAGTCATAATCCACCAAAATATAATGGATATAAAGTATATTGGGATGATGGGTCTCAAATAATTGCACCAAGAGATGCTGAAATTATAACCAAAGTTAGAAATGTAAAAAGTTTCAATGAAATAAAGACAATATCTAAACAAGAAGCAATTAATAAGGGATTGCTAAATATGATAAGTAATAAAATAGATGAAAAATATAAAAATGTTTTAAAATCATGTGTTTTAAATCCTGATATTATGAAAGAGCAAGGTGAAAAACTAAAAATAGTATATACTCCATTACATGGAACGGGAAATACAATAGTTCAAAAATTATTAGAAGATTTAGGAATGAAAAATGTTTATATAGTACCTGAACAAAAAGATCCAGATGGAAATTTTCCAACAGTAGATTATCCAAATCCAGAAGATCCGAAAGCATTTAAATTAGCATTAAATTTAGCTAAAAAAGTAGATGCTGATGTTGTACTTGCAACAGATCCGGATGCAGATAGATTAGGAATTTTTGCAAAAGATACTAAAACAGGCGAATATATGAGTTACACTGGTAATATGTCTGCGTTATTAATTGCAGAATATAGAATTTCGCAGATGAAAGAAAAAGGAATATTACCATCTAATGGTATGTTTATTACTACGATAGTATCATCTAATCTTGCAAAAGCAATTGCTAAAAATTATGACTTAGAATGTATAGAAGTATTAACAGGATTTAAAAATATTGGTGCAATTATGAGGAAGGCAGATGAAAAGAAAGACAAGAAATATGTTTTTGGATTTGAAGAAAGTTATGGTTGTTTAATTGGAGATTATGCAAGAGATAAAGATGGAATTGCAGCTGTAATGGCACTTTGTGAAGCAGCTTGCTATTATTCTTCAAAAGGTAAAACATTATGGGATGCAATGAATGATATTTATGAAAAATATGGATATTATAAAGAAACACAAGTATCCATAGTAAAAGAGGGAGTACAAGGAGCACAGGAAATAAAAGATATGATGACAAAAGTAAGAAATACAGATATAGAAAGAATAGGGGAATATAAGGTACTAACTTTTAAAGATGTAGAAAAAGATATAGTGAAAGATATGCAAACAGGAGAACTTGGAAAAACAGGATTACCAAAATCTAATGTTTTATATTATGAATTAGAGAATAATAATTGGTGTTGTATTAGACCATCTGGAACAGAACCAAAAATAAAATTATATGTGGGTGTAAAAGGTAAAACAGAGGTAGAAGCAGAAAAGAGATTAGAAGAGTTAAAAGATGCAATGTTAAAAATTATTGAGAAAAATTAATATATTATAATAATGATATTAAAAGTAGAAGGAGGAAAAACCATGAACCGGAAGACAAAAAAGATAATAGTAATATTAATTATAGTTATTATATCTATAATTTCTATGACTTCAATCAATTCTTGTATAAAAGCGATTGATGACATGGACAAACTAATGTAAGGATGGATTTTGAAATAAGGTTCATAGGAAAAGTAAGTGTTGAAACAGCTCTCAATTTCTTACGGGGGTTACAAATATCAACATTTATAATGGCATGTATAGCAGTAATTTTAACAAACGACTAGGGAGACTTCCTAGTCGTTTATTAAGATAATGTTATATTTTCCAATCAGGAAGGGTTCTTTTAATTGCTCCAAACAAATTTGCTTTAAGCATAGGTATTTTTTTTGTTAATGTTATTATTAGATTTTTCATATCTTCTCTTTTAGAAATTCCGTCCATAGGACAAACTTTTTTCATGACCTCTATATTGTTTTTACGAATAAAGCTTCTAATACTTTTTTCTGGTGTATAAATTAATGGCCTGATTAGAGTTATTTTAGAACGATTCATATAACTTACAGGAGAAAATGTTCCAATGCTTCCAGTATAAAATAGATTTAGTAAAAATGTTTCCAAAACATCATCTTGATTATGACCTAATGCAATTTTATTACAACCTTCTTTTATTGCAATTGAATTTATTATTCCTCTACGTAAGTTTGCACATAAAGAACAGGGATTTTTTTCTTTTCTTATATCAAAAACAATTTCCTTTGCATTACTTTTTTCTATATATAAAGGAACATCTAATTTGTCGCAAATATTTTCTAATAATTTTGTGTCAAAAAATTCAAACCCGTGGATTTATGCTAATAGCAATAATTTCAAATTTTTTTGGGTAAAATCTTTGTAAAGCTTTAAAAGCAGATAACATAGTTATAGAATCTTTTCCGCCAGATAGACAAACTCCAATTTTATCTCCTTCTTCAATCATTTTATATTCTTCTATTGCTTTTCTCATATAACTTAATATTCTTTGCATTTTAATCACCTAGTATATTATAACAGAGGTTGTCAATAGTATTTATTATAAGAGTTGAAAAATTATGTTAAATTGGTTATAATAATTATAAGAATGCTTAGATAGATTCTTAATAGAAATATATTAAGGAGGAGATTTCATATGAGCCAGAAAAATCATAGAGGAGGATCTATATCTGCTAGGAAGCGGAGAATAGAGGAAATAGCATACCTATATTTTGATGGGTGGACAAAGGAAGAAATGGCAGAAGAATCTGGATATTCAATAAGAACTATTTCAAGAGACATTGAGTATATAGAGGCTCATAGAGAAGAATTTTTGGAATAAGCTTCTAAAAGCTAGATAAGAGTGATTTATATTTAAAACATTCTTTTCTAGCTTTTTATTGTATTTATATTAATACACGTAATAAATTATATTATGAAAAAATAAAATATTGATTTTTGCAATTATATGTATTATAATTTGATTTGATAACTTTCTAATAGAAAAACGAGAAAATTAGAATAACAACTAAAAGTTGTCAATTATATAGGATAGTGACTATATAAATTACATATGTGCCCATAGCTCAGCAGGATAGAGCAGTCGCCTCCTAAGCGACCGATGGGGGTTCGAGTCCCTCTGAGCACACCAATAAATAAACCTCTTACTTTGAAAAATGTAAGAGGTTTATTTATTAATAAAGTTTTAAAGTGTCTTCTAAAATATCAACAATGGGAAGTAGATTTTCATCATTTGGTTTAATGTAGAATAATGAATATCCATCATTGTTTTTGTAGACAGTTATCTTTATTTCTCCAACTTCTTTTACTTTCATTTTTTCCCTTCTTCCTTTGTATTTTACACGTGCTTTTTTATATTAGCATGTATAGAATGAAAAAAATGTCGAAATAGGCAAAATTAATAAAAAAATTTTAAATCTTTACAATTATGTGGTATAGAGTGTATAATAGTGTAAATAAAAAATTGATATTAATATGTAAGAATAGAAGGTAATTATGCAGGAAAAAGAAAAGTTTATGAAAGAAGCTTTAAAAGAGGCTAAAAAAGCATACGAAAAGCTTGAAGTACCAGTTGGATGTGTAGTAGTTAAAGACGGAAAAATTATAGCAAGAGCTCATAATCTGAAAGAGACTAAACAAGATACAACTAAACATGCGGAAATGATAGCTATCCAAAAAGCAAGTAAAAAATTAAATGCTTGGAGATTGCTAGATTGTGATATGTATATAACATTAGAACCATGTTCAATGTGTGCAGGTGCTATAATTAATTCAAGAATTCGAAAGGTATATATAGGCACTATGGATCAAAAAACAGGTGCAGCAGGTTCGGTTTTAGATTTATTTAAAGATTTTACATTTAATCATAAAGTTGAGATTGAAAATGGAATTTTAAAAGAAGAATGTGAAGAAATTTTAAAAAAATTCTTTAAGGAATTAAGAAAGAGTAAGAAATAAAGGAGAAAATATGTTAGAAAAAATAAAGTATTTAACAAGTAGGAAATCTTTTCATATAGTAATGATTATTGTTATAATAGCAATTATTTTATTTGTAGTTGGTATTTTAGTATTAAGATATAATGTTGAAGGAGAGACTAATATGCCTTTTGAATTATCTAAAATATCTGTTATAAGTTCATCAGGGGGAAATAGTAAAGAGGCACTAGATACAAAATGGAATTATTATATATATCAAAGTAATGATATATATTTATACATTAATAGAAATGACGATTATCAAAGTTCAGAGGCTATATCTTCAATATTAATTAATAATATTAATGTTGATGGAAAATATAAAGATAAAGTAAAAATATATAAACCAGATAGTCAGGAAGAAAATCAAATATTTAAAAATGATGATACTAATCTTGTTCAACAAATAGAATATAAAGGTTCTATGAATACAAATTTAAAAAATTTAGAGATATCAAATCAAGGAGGATTAATAGTATTTCGTTGTTTATATGATAATCTAGCAGAGTATGCTTCAAATGATGAAGTAATAGATCATCAACAATTATTAGGAAAATCAGGAATAAATAATGAAGACTTAAAGGCTAAATTAACATTTGATTTTGTTATAAAAACAGAAAGCGGAAGAGAATATAGTACGAATGTTTCATTAGATATTCCAATAGGAGATGTTGTAGGACAAGGTACAACTTCTATGGAAAATACTGATATGAGTCAATATATATTTAAAAGAATAAAAAATTAGTTAAATATTACTTGTAAAAAAATGAAATTCATTATATAATACAAATGGTTTGAACTTAATTCTTGTATGGAGAGACTCCGATAAAGAGCTATGAATCTTGTCAGGTCCGGAAGGAAGCAGCAATAAGTAGATATCTTTATGTGGAATCTTTCCATAGAAGAATTGAGTATCGGCCATTTTTCAAGTTATATTAACTTTCATTTGTAGGATGTGATAATATGGGATATACGGCTCTTTATAGAAAATTCAGACCATTAACTTTTAGTGAGATGGTAGGACAAGATGCTATAACTAGAACATTGAAAAATCAAATAATTGCAAATAGAGTAGGTCATGCATATCTTTTTAATGGAGGTAGAGGAACAGGAAAAACATCAGCTGCTAAAATATTATCAAGAGCTATTAATTGCCTAAATCCAAAAGATGGAGAACCTTGTAATGAGTGTGAGATTTGTAGAGAAGCTTTGACAGGAGCCTTAACAGATATTGTAGAAATGGATGCAGCATCTAATAATAGTGTTGAAGATATTAGATCTATCCGTGAAGAAGTTAATTTCTTACCTACAAAGGCAAAATATAGAGTATATATTATTGATGAGGTACATATGCTTTCAACAGGTGCTTTTAATGCTTTATTAAAAACATTAGAGGAACCACCTGAACATGTTAAATTTATACTTGCAACAACAGAACCACAGAAATTACCGGCAACTATTTTATCAAGATGTCAAAGATTTGATTTTAAGAGGATATCAAATGAAGATATTATAAAACGTCTAAAAATTGTATGCCAAGAAAGTAAGATTGAAATTACAGAAGCGGCTTTAAATATAATTGCAGTTCTTTCAGAAGGTGCTATGAGAGATGCTCTTTCAATTTTAGAAAGATGTGTGCAAGATGGAGAAAATAAAATAGATGAAAATAAAATAAGAGATTTAGTTGGAATACCAAGTATATCATTGGTACATAGTATTATTAGCTCTATTTTTTCATATGATATAGAAGAAGTTTTAAATATGGTAGAAAAGATTTTAGATGAAGGAAAAGATGTTATAAATTTAATCTGGGAAATGATTAAATATTGTAAAGATATTCTTGTATATAAAACATCTGGAAAATTAGAAATATATAATGAAGATGAGAAAAGTCAAATAAAAGAAATTGCTCAAAAAGTAGAAAAGCAACAATTGATAGATATGATATATGAATTATCTGAAATGGAAAATGAAATAAAAAGAACTACTCAAAAAACAATAATGTTTCAGGCTGGAATGATAAAGTTGTGTAATCAAAGAGATAAAAAAAGTACTGATATAGATAGATTTCAAAATAATGGTACGAATTCAAATCTTGAAAGAAGAGTAGAAAAAATAGAGAATTATTTAAAAAGTAATAGAGTAAATAATCAGCCACAAATGATTTCGCAAGCAAATATAAATAATTCATATAAAGTTGTACAAAATGTACAAAAAAATAATATTGATAGAAAAGAAAGTAAAATAAGTGAAAGTAAAGACATACAAAAAAGCACGGCAAATTTTTCTAAAAACTCAGAAGAATATTGGCCACAAATATTAAATGATTTAAAACAAAGAGGAAAAAGAGTTTTATATACCAATTTAATGGGAACAACTGCAAAAGAGATAAATGATATGACAGTAGGTATTGAATTCCCAAATGGTATAAGTTCTTTTGGAAAATTAGTATTAGATAAACAAGAAAATATGAAGGAAATATCTAATTTGGTTTCAATTGCTTGTGGAAAAGAAATGAATATAAAGTATTTAATACCTGAGCAAAATAATCATAAATTAACAAGAGAAGAAAATTTGCAAAATTTAGCAAATGAATCAGATATACCATTTAATATAATTGAATAAGAAAAAATAAAAAATAGTTAGAAAGGAGAATTAAAATGGCAAAAAGAGGAGGTTTCCCAGGAGGAATGGGAGGATTCGGAGGAATGAACCTAAATAATTTAATGAAAGAAGCTAAAAAAATGCAAGCAGATATGGAAAAATCACAAGCTGAATTAGCAACAAAAGAATTTGATGCAACAGCAGGAGGAGGGGCAATTAGTGTAAAAGTTTCAGGAGAAAAAGTAATTAAAGAAATAAAAATAAAACCAGAAGTAGTTGACCCAGAAGATGTAGAAATGTTAGAGGACTTAATTTTAACATGTGTTAATGAAGCATTAAGAAAAGTAGACTCAGCACAAGCAGATCAATTAGGAAAATTTAATATACCTGGATTAGGGGGATTTTAGGGATTGATCTTAAAATCCCTTTTAAAAAGATTTAAAAAAATATTTTATGTGGGAGGAAAAAATGTCATTATATTCACCATCGATAGAGAAATTAATAGAAAGTTTTGAACGTCTGCCAAGTATTGGACATAAGACAGCAGCAAGACTTGCTTTTTATATTTTAAATAGTTCAGAAGAAGAAACAAATGAATTCATTTCTTCTATTGTTAATGCTAAAAAGAACTTAAAATATTGTAGTAAATGTTTTAATATATCTGATACTGATCCGTGTGAGATATGTGCAAATCCAAAAAGAGATGCAAGTATAATTTGTGTAGTAGAAGATGTTAGAGATATTATAGCTATGGAAAAAACACATGAATTTAAAGGTGTTTATCATGTTTTACATGGGTCAATTTCTCCAATGAATGGTGTTGGCCCAGATGATATAAAAATAAAGGAATTATTAGCAAGATTAATGGATGGACAAGTAAAAGAAGTTATACTTGCAACAAATCCAAGAGTTGAAGGTGAAGCAACAGCTATGTATTTATCTAAATTGATAAAACCATTAGGAATTAAAGTAACAAGAATAGCTCATGGAATTCCTGTTGGCGGAGATTTAGAATATACAGATGAAATTACACTAACAAAAGCATTAGAAGGTAGGAGAGAATTATAATATGTATAAAACTATTATTTTTGATTTAGATGATACATTGACTAATGATTTTGAAAACACTAAGGAAGCTTTTAAAATTGTTATGCAAACAATTAATGAAGAATATACAGATGAAAAATTTTTAAAGTTTTATAAAATTGATAAACAAACATGGGCAGATAGAGCTGCTGAAAAGTTACCTACTCCATATGAAAACGATAAAGAAAAAAAGGCTGAGTGGATAAGAGCATATAGATTTTTAAAATATTTCGGAAATAGAATATCATATGAAGAAGCAGTTCATATAAATAATATTTATATGAATGCTATGAAAGAAAAAGTTGTAGCAAGAGAAGGATGTTATGAAATAATAAAATATTTACACGAGAAAAAATATAGGTTGATAATAGCTACAAATGGTCCAATAATACCATTAAAAGTAAAATTACAAAAATTACATATTATGAATTTTATAGATACTATATTTTCAGCAGAGGAAGTAGGCTTTATGAAACCACATGATGTTTTTTATAAAGGACTATTTGAAAAAGCAAAAATTACAACTATGGAAGGAATTCTTTTTATTGGAGATGACATTGAAAAAGATGTAAAGGGAGCAGTAGAAAATGGTATAGATATATGTTGGTGTAATTATAAAAATGAAGTAAATAATAAATACAAAATAGATTATGAGATTCATAGCCTAAAAGAATTGGAAGAAATATTATAAAATAAAAAATTGATTACATAATTGAAAAAATGTAAACTATATGTTATAATGCTGTCGTATCTATTAACAAGTTTTAATAGGAGGATAGTAATGATTAATAAGGTTATTAGGCGGATTGATAAACAGGGGAGACTGCAATTACCGAATGAATTAATTAGATTTTCTTCAATTTTTGATGCGAAAGAAATTGCTATGTGTTCAATGGGAAATAAAATGATAAAATTGAAACCATTAGATCGTGTCAAAAATTGCAAAGTCTTTTTCATTATTAAAATGAGTGAGAAAGGTCGAATTATAATCCCGTTAGAAATTCGTCAGAAAACAGAATATTTTGAAATATTTTTATTTAATGGAGACCTTATAATAAAAGAAGCACATAACTAAGTGCTTCTTTTATTGTAGTAATATATCACATATATTTTTAGTTGAATTAGGTTTAGCCAATATATTAGTATTTTCTTTCATTTTTTGTAGTTTTTCTGGATTTGAGAATAAATCTGTTAATAATAAGTTAACATCAGTATCTTTTTTTATCCAAATTCCAATACCATTACGTTCTAAAAATTCAGCATTTTCTTCTTCTTGACCAGGAATAGGATTAATAATTAGCATTGGTAAATGTGAAGCTAAACTTTCAGTAGTTGTCATACCACCAGGTTTTGTTATGACTAAATCAGAGATAGACATTAGTTCAGGAACTTGATTAGTAAAAGATAAAACTTTAACTCTATCTTGTGCTTCATACTCTTCAACTATATTTTCAAAAGCTATTTTCATTTTTTCATTTTTTCCAGCAATAGCTATTATTTGCAAACCATTATTAAAAGATACAAGAGTTCTAAAAAACTCAATTGTTCTTGTTTTTCCAAGACCAAATTCTCCTCCACCAAAAAATAATATATTTTTTTTATTTTTAGATAAAGAAAAACTTTTTAAAATCATATTTTTATCATATTTTTCTAAAAATCTTTTCGATAAAGGTATTCCTGTTGTAAAAATATGTTGTTCTGGAATATTTTTGCTAATTAAATATTCTTTCATTTTATTATGTGCAACAAAATAATAGTCTGTGAAATCACTTCCAATTAACCATTGGTCATGTGGTGCAAAGTCAGTCATTATTGTTGCAATTTTAGCATGTATTTTTCCTTTTCTTTTAAGATAACTACACATTTGACTTCCAAATGGGTGTGTGGAAATAATTAAATCAGGTTGTTTTTCTCTTAATAATTTTAATAATTTAATTGCCATTATTTTGTTAGATCTAGAAGAAAGATGAGCTAATGGACCTTTTTGAGAATCACTATATATTCTTCCCCATACCCAAGGCATTTTTTTAGCAGCTTCTCTATATGCAGCAGTAGTTATTTTTTCAATTGTTTTATTGACATATTTCATACAATCTATCATTTCTACATCATATGTAGAATAATTATCAGTTATATATTCATAAATTGATTTTGCAGCATTTAAATGTCCTCCGCCATAAGATGCATAAAAAATTAAAATTTTATTCATAAACTTCTCCTTTTAAATTTTATAGGATAATTCTAACATAAAAGTAATAAAAATTCAAAAAATGGAATAATTTTTTTGAAAAAGAACAGAATAATAAAGAACATATTACATTATATGAGAAAGGAAATAAAAAAGTTGAGAGGGTTTTTTAAGATAATAATAACTTTAATTTTCTTGCTATTATTACTATTTTTTATTTTTTTTACTGGTGAAGGATTGATTAAAGAAGATGTTAGTTATGCAGCAAGTGGTAGTAGTGCATCTGATTTACAACTAATGGCAAGAGCAATTAATGGAGAAGCAAGAGGAGAACCATATGAAGGACAAGTTGCAGTTGGTGCAGTTATTTTAAACCGCGTAAAAAGTTCACAATTTCCTAATACAATTGCAGGGGTTATTTATCAAAGTGGAGCTTTTACAGCAGTTGCAGATGGACAAATAAATCAACCAATAGCAGAAAATTCAACTGTTTATAAAGCAGCGCAAGATGCAATGAATGGTTGGGATCCAACTGGTGGCTGTATATATTATTTTAACCCAAATACAGCAACAAATAAATGGATATGGTCGAGGCCAGTAGTTAAAACAATTGGAAAGCACAGATTCTGCAAATAAAATATTATACATGGTGGAGGTATTATGAATAAGTTAGTAGATTGGAAAAATAGATTAAAAAAGGGACATATGCTTAGTGTTATTGTAACATTATTAATTATTGTAGCTATTCTGGGTTTTTTGCTATATGGTAAACAACGAGAATATAGGCAAGCATCAGAAAATTCATATAATATGGCTTTTTATGAGTTAGTTGATTATGTACAAAATGTTGAAACATATCTTGCTAAATCTCTAATATCATCAACATCTGAGCATGGAGCAGAAACTTTAACACATCTTTGGAGAGAGGCAAATCTTGCCCAAAGTTATTTAGCAAGACTTCCTATTGAAAGCCAGGAATTATCAAATACTGAGAAATTCTTAAATCAAGTTAGTGATTATAGTTATTCTTTATCAAGAAAAAATATTTATAATGAAGATTTAACACAAGAAGATTTAAATAATTTAAAAGAATTACATGAATATAGTGTGGAACTCGAAAATACCTTAAATCAATTGTCAGAAGATCTAAATCAAGGTAGATTTAAATGGGATGAATTAACTGAAAAAGGAACTGTTGCTTTTGCACAGCAAGTTGATAATATTTCACAAGAAAGTTTTAGCAATTTAGAAGAAAACTTTCATGAATATTCTGGATTAATTTATGATGGAGCATTTTCTGAACATATGACAAGTCAAGATCCAAAAGCATTAACAGGAGAAGAAATAGATGAAGAAACTGCAAAACAAAAAGCAATTGAATTTATTGGACAAGATAACTGTAAGGAAGTAAATAATTTAGGTTTATCTGAAAATGCAACTATTCCTGTTTATGATTTTTCTGTAACAAATCAAAATGATGAAACAATTAACATTTCAGTATCTAAAAAAGGTGGACATGTTGTTAATATGAATACAAATAGAGATGTATCAGTTGAAAGTATTTCACAAGAAGAAGCAAATAATAAAGGAAAAGAATTTTTGGCTTCAAAAGGTTTTGAAAATATGAAAGAAACATATTATTTAAAACAAGAAGGCATAGTTACAATAAACTATGCTGCAACACAAGAAAATGTAGTTCTATATCCAGACCTAATTAAAGTAAAAGTTGCTTTGGATAATGGTGAAATATTAGGAGTTGAAACGACAGGATATTTAAATAATCATACTATTAGAGATATAAGTAATGTAAAAATAACAGAACAAGAAGCAAAATCTAGTTTGAATCAAGATTTACAAATTGAAAGTCAAGGATTAGCAGTTATACCTACTGAATGGAAAACAGAATTACTATGTTATGAATTTAAGGGTAAAGTTGATGATAAAGAATTTTTAGTATATATAAATGCTGAAAATGGAAGAGAAGAAGATATTTTAATTATTACAGATACACCAAATGGAACCTTGGTAATGTAAGAAAATTAATAGCACAGAAAAAACATTTTCTGTGCTATGTATAGTTTTAATGTCTTTTATATGTATCTTTTGAAAGTAGAACTTTATCAACTACTTTTCCGTCTTTTTTAAGAATTTTATATGCTTCTGAGTAAATTGCAGTTGAAGTTCTTCCTGTTTCATAAGAAGATATTTGAACTTCATAATCGTTATCTTGTTTTAATCCAAAAATTTGACATGATGCAACTCCACCAGAAACAGAACAAATTATTTTAATTGGATAATCTCTGTTATTTTTAAATTGAAAATCAATTGAACCATATACAACAGTTGCATCTCTACTTGCAGTAACATATGAAGGTACAAATTGATGATTACTCCTTTGAACTATATCCAAATTTGCATAGACAACAGCATTATATATTGTAGAACTTACTTGACAAATTCCTCCACCAAGGCCATCCACAACTTCTCCGTTAACATATATAGGAGCTTCTTTATAACCTGCTGCGATTGTTCTTGCACCAACTACTTTGTTATATGAAAATGTTTCTCCTGGCATTAGAACAGTTCCATTTACTTTGTTTGCAGCTAATCTCAAATTAGTAGTTCTATCAGTATCTCTTGTAGAATACCTGGTAGAAAAGCTAGATAATTGATCAGGGAATGCCTCTGTTCCAATCATATTTGTAGTTACATTTGGATATATTACTTTTAGAGGGATAGAATATTCATCTTTACTTTCAGAAGCTATTAATGCTTTTGCTTCATCGATTGATATATTAAAGTCCAATCCATTTTCAGATGGGTAAACAGTAAATGGATCAGTTGTATAATATGCATTTACCGGTTCTTTATATATTTCAGTATGTATTTTATCAATATCTATTGGATTTGGTTGTTCTGTTTTTACAATCAATTCAATAGGATTATCAATACAACTAAAATTAGATATTGAAGTTTTTATAGCCTCTATTGTTGGTTCGATATCAACTACATATCCTTCTTTACCTGATGTTATAATTAAATTATTACCCTCTTGATAATAACTGCTTTGTATTACTGTGTCTGGTAGCTGTGTCGAAATTTCCTCTAAATTTTTTGTTAATTGTTCAGTATTTATATTTAATGTTGGTTCAATAGTTACATTTCCAAACATTGTTGTTAATACATAAAAATTATTTTGCATAGGATTTCCTGTTCTACCAATTTTAAAAGCATTTTCTGTTGCCGTTTTAGTATCAAAACTTGCTTCAATTTGTGATAAAGAAATGGTTGCTTCAAAATCTCCATGTTTTACTTTAATTTCTTCTGGCAATTTTTCTTTAAGGTAATTGTCTAACTGATATTTAGCATCTGATTGACTCATTCCAGAAACATTCAAGTCCTTTACATATACACCATATATTATATTTGTATTAAAAATATTAAAGATTGTAAAAATTGCAAAACCTAATATAAGAATTATAACAAGAGTAATTAATGCTGTTTTTATAATTTTAAAAATTTTGCTATTTTTTTCTGGATTTACTTTTACGAATGTTTCATTATTATTAACATCTGTGGATTTTTCTTTTTCTATTTCAGAAGTTTTTAAATTTGTGCTTTCGTTAACTTCTTTTTGTGTTTCAAGATCCGTGTCTTTTTTTACAATTTCATTATTTTTATCCTTTTCTAATAATTCGCTTTTTTTGCTCATAAGTTTTCTCCTTGTATAATCTCCAATTAATTATATCATAAATTTGCAAAAAAAGTAAAAAAAGTAATAAAAATGTCAAATAAAATTTTAAAAACTGATTATAATAATAGTATAAAATCTTAAATAGATTTAAAAAACAAAATTAGGAGGATGTTATGTCTAGAAATAGAAAATTAATATCTGAAAATTTAAGAGAAGAAATAGCAAAAGAATTAGGTGTTTATGATCAAGTTAAACAAGATGGTGGTAGCTGGGCTTCTGTTTCTTCAAAAGATTGTGGTAATATTGTAAGTAAAGCAATTGAAATAGCCAATAGAAGAGTTAACAAATAAAGAAGTTTTGTATATTGAATAATTACCATTTTATAAAAGATTCTGTTTTTTGTTTAAGCAGAATCTTTTATCATTTTAGTAATTTTATAAATAAAGTTGCAAATTTATATAATTAAGCATATAATCTACAAAAAGGTAATTTGGAGGAACAAAATGAAAAACATAACAGTAGAAGAGATTTTAAAAATAACAAGCGGAGAGCTTATAATAGGAGATAAAAAATTAATATGTGAAAACTTTTCAAAGGATACCAGACAGATAAAAGAAAATGATACATATATAGGAATAAAAGGCGAAAATTTTGATGGGAATATATTTTGGAGAGAGGCACTTGAAAAAGGAGCTAAATGTGTAATTATTCAAAATATAGATTTTTCAAAAGAAAAATTAAATGATATAAGTAATAAAACAATTATAAAAGTTGAAAATACATTAAATGCTTTATATAAAATAGCAGCATATAAAAGAAAGATAAATAATATACCAGTAGTAGCTATAACTGGTAGTGTTGGAAAAACAAGTACAAAAGATATGATAGCAAGTGTTGTATCACAAAAATATAAGACTTTAAAAACAATAGGAAATAATAATAATAATATTGGATTACCATTTACAATTTTAAGATTAAAAGATGAAGAAGTAATGATACTAGAAATGGGAATGAATCATTTTGGAGAAATTAGCTTATTAAGTAAAATTGCTAAACCGAATATTTGTGTAATAACGAATATTGGTACATCACATATTGGTAATTTAGGTTCAAGAGAAAATATATTAAAAGCCAAATTAGAAATATTAGATGGTGCAGAAAAACCAACAATAATTATTAATAACGATAATGATTTGCTACATAAATGGTATGTGGAAAATAAAGAAAATAAAAATATTATTACATTTGGTATTGAAAATGAAAGTGATATAATGGCTAAGCAGTTAGAATTACATCATAACGGAAGTGAATATAAATGTAATATTAATGGAAAAAATGTTAATGTAAAAGTTCCAATAGCAGGAGAACATTTTGTTTTAAATGCATTATGCGCAACAACTGTTGGAAAAGTGTTAAATATTGATGAAAATAAAATATTGGATGGAATTGCAAGTGTAGAATTGACAAAAAAAAGAATGGATATTACAGAAAAAAATGGTATTACAATAATAAATGATGCATATAATGCTAGTTTAGAATCAATAAAGGCAAGCTTAAAATATTTACAAACATTTAAAAATAATAGAAAAATTGCAATTTTAGGAGATATTTTAGAATTAGGAAATTATAGTGAAGATTTACATAGAAAAGTTGGAATGGAAGTCGTAAAAGAAGGAGTAGATATTTTAATTTGTTATGGTAAAGCTTCAAAATATATTGTAGAACAAGCAAAAAAGGAAGGAATGAAAGAAAAAAATATATATTATTTTTCAGAAAAAGAAGAAATTTTAGAATTATTGAAAAAAGAGATAAAGCGAGGAGATGTGTTGTTATTTAAGGCTTCTAATGCAATGAAATTCTTTGATTTAGCAACAGAGCTAGTAGAATATATTTCTTAATTAGAGGTTTTATATAAATCTATTTTGTCAAAAAGTTCTAAATTGAACATTGCATATAATTTATTAAGGAGGTCAAAAAAGAAACAATAAAATTAAACTTATATAAATGAAGGGAAGGATTAATATGCAAAAAATTAAATTAGGAGTTATTTTCGGGGGGATGTCAACTGAAAATGAAGTATCTGTCGTATCGGCAAATTCTATTTTAAATAATTTAGATCAAGAAAAATATGAAATTTATCCAATATATATTTCAAAGGATGGAAAATGGTATGAATACCAAAAGAAAGAAAAAGAAATGAAATTCGGTGAAACTATCAAACAAGATAAAGAAATTGATGATGTTATAAAATATTTAAAAAACTTAGAAGTTCTGTTTCCCGTATTACATGGGTTATATGGAGAAGATGGAACAATACAAGGCTTGTTTGAACTATTAAAAATACCATATGTAGGGTGTAAAGTTTTAGCGTCTAGTGTTGGAATGGATAAGGTATATACTAAAATTATTTTTGAAAGAGCAGGATTAAAGCAAGCTAAATATGTATATATTAGAAAATATAAAGATAAATACATATATGTGGATTCACAATTTAATGAAAAAATAATGGACTTAGATGAAGTAGCTAAAACTACCCAAGAAAAACTAGAATATCCTATGTTTATAAAACCATCGAATTCAGGTTCAAGTGTGGGTATTAATAAAGCAAAGAATAAAGAAGAATTAGAAAAAAATATTGAAATTGCAGCACAATTTGATAACAAAATATTAATAGAACAGGGAATTACTGGACATGAAGTAGAATGTGCCGTATTAGGAAATGAGGATGTAATTGCTTCTTGTGTTGGAGAAATAAAATCAGCAGATGAGTTTTACAGTTATGATGCAAAATATAGAAATGAAGAATCAAAGACATGTATACCTGCACAATTACCAGAAAGTATATCAGAAGAAATTAGAAAACAAGCTATAAAAGCTTTTAAAGCGATTGATGGAAAGGGATTGTCAAGAGTAGACTTTTTTGTTGAAAAAGATACAAACCAAATATATATAAATGAAATAAATACATTGCCTGGATTTACTAATATTAGTATGTATCCTAAATTATTTGAAGCAAGTGGAATAACATATAAAGAATTACTAAGTAAATTAATAGATTTAGCTATTAAAGGTGAATAATAAAAAATATTAAAAATGATATTGACTTAGCTATTATGTTTGTATACAATATAAACATAATAATTAAGTCTATTTTTTATGAATAGAAAAAATATAGGATAATACTTATAAAAATGGGCATAATTATAAAGAAAAATTTAAAAAATGAAAGGTGGAAAACAAATGAAGAGAAGTAAACAAAAAGGAATAACATTAATAGCATTAGTAATAACAATAATAGTACTATTAATTTTAGCAGCGGTATCTATTGCAACATTAACAGGGCAAAATGGAATATTAACAAGAGCTAATGATGCAGCAGAAGAAACAGGAAGAAAAACAGC
>CALXKA010000031.1 GCA_944388765.1 uncultured Clostridia bacterium | reverse complement strand
TATTTTATTTTTTACAATAGAGAGTTACAAAAACTTACACCAACATCACAGTTACAAGAACTTATTCCAACAGTTGTTGAAACAGCAGTATTAGTAAATGATTCTTTGGATCTATTTATAACTAAATTACAAGAAGAAGCAAAATCAAATGATTATTTAAATCAATTGAAAGAACAAGATAATTATGAAGAGATAAAAGAGGCTTTAAACCCAAAAGAATATAATTTGATAGTAACTCCAAAAGAAATAGATGACTTAATTGAAAATATGAAAGATGTAGTAGCAAGAGGAATAAATTTTTCCTTATAATAAAAAAGTATTGTAAATAATTGTCATATTATTGCAATACTTTTTTTCTATTGTTATAATAAAATCATGGAGGGGATATACCATGATAAAAAACAAAAGCAAAAATGCTAATAGTAAATTAGAACAAGAAACAAAAGATATTATAAAAAGAAATAAGAAGAATATAGAAACAAGAACAATAGAACAATTATTAAAAGATTTACGAGAAGCAAAAGATTGGAACTATTGGGATTTAGTAGAAAAATTAGCAGAAAAGAAAATTATGATAGACGAAAAAATAGTAAAAAAGTGGGAATATGGATTGGAATATCCTGATTTAGATACTATATATAGATTATCAGAAATATATGAAATACCAAGTGAAAATTTTGTAATAGCTAAAAATAATAGTTTTAAAGAAGGTTTTGAAACTATACATATGGAGTTTATAAAAAGGTTTTGTTATATAACAGGAATTTCATTGAAAATAGGATATATATCAATGTATGTAATAATTGGTTTAGCTTTATTAGGTGCATTACTGTTTTTTATATCCAAATGTAATGAATATTTACTAGTTAGAAGTATAACGAATTAGTGAAAAAATTGTTGCAAAAAAAAATTTATTATTATATAATTTAATGGATAAAAGGAGGAGTAGTAATGGGAGAAGTAGAGAAAAAAGAAAATGTAAAAAAAGTTGAAAACAAAAAGGATGTAAAAGGAAAGAATGAAGAAAAGAAAAATAAGGGAAAAGTAACAGTTGAAACAAAAAAATCAAAAGTAGTGCCAATAATTTCTATAATAGTAATTATAGCACTTGTAGTAATAATAGCATTATCAATTATGTTTTTAGGAAATACTCCTAAGAAAACAGTAGATGGAATGTTGCAAGCATTAAAAGACGCAGATTATGAAACAGTAAATAACTATGTAAATTATAATGAACTTATATCTTCGTCAGAATCAGTAGAAGGAGAAAATTTTGATGAAGAAACACAAAAGCTATTTTTTGATAAATTAAGTTGGAATATAACAGAAGTGAAGCAAGAAAATGATGTGGCAGATGTAACTGTTGAAATAACTAATAAAAATTTTAAAACAATAATAAATAATTATATGCAAAAAGTCTTAAAAATAGCTTTAAGCGGAGAAAATATTGATAGCCAAGGAACGGAAAATTATTTAATAGAAGAGTTAAAAAATGAAAATGTTGAAACAACGACTAATACACAAACAATTACTTTGTTAAAACAGGATGGAAAATGGATAATTACAACATCAAATGAAGAATTAATGAATATGTTATTACCAGGATTAAATGAAGCTGTGAATTCATTAAGTTAAAAAATTAAAAGAGTATGCCAATTAATTATGATTTTTTTGGCATACTTATTTTTGAATTTATATTATTATTTTTCAAAATTCTATTTTTGTAAATATCACAAATATTACAATCATTGCATAAATATACTCTATTTTCAAATATTAATTTTATAGTTTGTATAAATTCATCGATTGTATTATCTATTAAATGTATATATATTTTATTAGGAATTAAATTTAATAACGAATTCAGAGTATAATCATTAGATGAAAAAGATATATCACTTAAATATTTTGCTTTAAAAATGTCATTATCAGGATTTATTATATTTTTGTTTTTATCTAATAATATTGATTCTGTATGAGAGTAGATAATATGGACTATGTTACATTCTGATTTTTGAGAATTTATATATAGTTTTAATAAAGAGATAAATTCTGTATATTCTTTTTCAATTAGATAATGATTAACAGCATTATTAACAATATTATCTAATATAGAAAAATATGATTTTAATCTAAAATATATGAAACCATCTAGATATATTACTTTATGATTTCTGATGAATTCATAAAAATTATTATATAGTAATTGGAATTTTTTATCAAAATTGTTTGAATATTCATCTGCAAATATATCAAAACAAAAAGAAAGTATTTTTTCTCGTTCTTGCTTATTAAAATAAAAATAATTTTGTAACAATATATTTTTTAAGAAATCTTCTTCTAATTCATCTATTATTAAAAATGATAGTATAGATGAAATTTTTGAATAGAAGGAAATAGGGTCATTTCCTAAGTAGTGAATTATTACATTTTTATAATGTTTAAATTGATTTTCAGAAAAATAAATATCTTCTAAATTGCTATATTTAAATTCATTTAATAGATACGAAATATTATTAGAATCATTTGTTTTAATACATAGTGAGTTCATAAAAATCCCCTTTCTAATAGAATTAGTATCTACTAAATATAAAAAACTTATACATTATAATATGCTAATTTATAAAAAGGGAAATTTGTCCAAATAGGGACGTTTTTAATTAATAAAAATTTTATTTAATCAAAAACGTCCCTAAATAATTTTACATGTAAATCATATAATCGATATCAGGAAATACACAGTCTTTTTTGGAAATATCTTTTAAAAATTCTTTATCAATTTCATCATTTTTAATTTGATAATATAATTTAGTAAATCTTCCTATATGATCTTTTATACGCTTTTTTGCATAATCTACCATTGTTCCATTTGTAATAATAAATAACCAGTCACTACTTTGGGCAAGTAATAATTCTCTTGCACACTGATTTAAAGCTTTTTTCTTTAATCCCTTTGCATTTGGATAAGAATTTGCAAGTTCACACATTCTATCACCTGCAACATGTAGATGTCTATGCACATAGTCATTGCTTGGATTAAGCCATACTTCACTATATCCATTTGCTCCCCAACTAGAACGACAAGGGGTTGCAACTTGCATATCAGGATATTTATCTATAAATTCTGATGGAGTAATTAGTTCAAAATTACAATCATCATAATATATTTTCTTAAATAAGATATATAGCCAGTAAGGACCTTCATACCACCAGTGTCCGTATAGTTCTGCATCATATGGACATAGAATCATAGGAGGTGTGTCCATGTATTTAGATAAATTTTCTATTTGAGCAGTTCTACTATCTAAAAAATGACCAGCTTGTCTTTCAGCAGAATCTTTTGCCCATTGTAAATTATAGTAATCTTTAAATTCAGTTTTTCCAGTAATTCTATAATATTTAATTCCTGTATGGACACGAACTCCATTGTGTGCAATATATGGCTTTATATAGTCATAATCAGCATCATATCCGATATCACGATAGAATTCTCGATAATTAAAATCACCAGGATAACCATTAATAGAACTCCAAACTTGTTTTGAAGATTCCATATCACGACCAAATGCGACTATTCCTTCTGGTGAAACAATCGGTGCAAATGTACCATAAACAGGTGTAGGATCTGCATATAAAATGCCATGTGACTCGGTTATAATATATTCTATTCCAAATTCTTTCAAGTACTTATCAGCCTCTGGTATATAACCACATTCAGGAAGCCAAATACCACGAGGTTTTCTTCCAAAATATTTTTCATATGTTTGAACCCCAACTGCTATTTGAGCTTTTACGGTTTTTTCATTTACATATAAGATTGGAAAATATCCATGTGTTGCACCACAGGTGATAATTTCTAACACACCAATATCCTGAAAATGTTTAAAAGCTTCAATTAAATTACAGTTATATACATCTTTAAATAAATGTAAATCGTTTGAATACCTATCAAAATAATAGTGTGAAAGCTTGTTTAGTCTTTCATCACCAGCAGTTCTTTTGATTTCTTTTGAAGACAATTCAATAAGTTGTTTTAAATATTTAATATATTTTCTTTGTAATAATTTATTATCTAACATTGAAAGTAGAGGAGGCGTCATTGACATTGTAATTCTAAAATTAACACCTTCATCAACTAATTTTTGAAAATTTGTTAAAAGTGGGATATACGTTTCAGAAATAGCTTCATATAGCCAAGATTCTTCTAAATAATCATCACTTTCTGGATGATGAATAAATGGAAGGTGTGCATGTAATACAAAACTAACATATCCTTTTTTCTTATGCATTATATTATCTCCTTTGTTTTTTAATTTTTATGTAATAATAAAAGGACTTCGGGACTTGTCCCAAAAGTCCTTTTTAAACCTATGATCTTGAAGAAAAACTTCCGTGAAGAAGGATTTCCAGAAGAAGGGTTTGATAAATTATATAAATCCTCTATATTTTCATTTTCATAAATAGCTTTATATATATCATAAATGTTATATATTTTTTCCATATTTCTAATAAATGACATAGATGTAATTGGTTTTGAAAGTTGTTCTCCTGTTTTAACATTTCTAAAATAAACCATTTTTTGTTTTTTATCAAATAGTATTCTATCATTTGGTGATTCTATTTCATTAGATGTTGATATATATATATAATTATTAGGTATTTGAGGTATATATTCAATTGGTTTTCTTCCTAATTCAACACGATAGTCACATTTACTATCTGCAACGTTTAGATACCAACTGTTTGCAAAATCATTAATTTCTATTTCAAAACTATAACCAATTGTGTCGTTATATATAATAAGTACAGGTTTTGTTTTTTCAAAAAAATCTTTTCCATATTTTTCTTCAAAATTTTTTCTATCTTTATCAGAAATATCCCAATAGATAAATAAATTTGTAGGAGTTTGAGCCAAGACTTTTACAACTGTTTGGTTATATCTATATGGTAAATCATAATATTCAACAGTTTCTATTTTTTCTTTCTTATTTATTTTTGTATTAGTAGTTCTTTTTTTGGTAGTCTTAGTAGCTTTTTTTGTAGTTGTTTTAGTACTTTTTTTGTTACTAGTAGTTTTCTTTTTAGAAGTTGCAGAAGAAGCTTTTTTAGTAGATGTTGTATTCTTTGTTGAGCTAGTAGTTTTTTTTGCAGAAGTACTAGCTTTTTTGGCAGTAGTAGTTGTTTTTTTATTAGTAGTTTTCTTTGCTTTTTCATCATTTTTTAATTCTAATTCTTTTTGTTCTTTTGTTTTTCTTGGCATTTTTATCCTCCTATGTAATCTCATAATATTTCTTTCTTATCTTATAATAAAACCAAAATAAATTCAAGTGTAAAATGTAATTTTTTGAAGTTTTTTGTTTTAATTTATATGTTTATGAATAATTAATATTATGTAAAAAAGTAATAACAAAAAAAGAAGAAAAATATTGTAAAAAGATAGCAGCAAAAATATAATTTTGAAGGAGAAGAAAAATGAAAGGTGGAAAACAGATGAAAAGAATTAGAGAAAAAGGAATAACATTAATAGCACTAGTAATAACAACAATAGTACTACTAATTTTAGCTGCAGTATCAATTGCAACACTAACAGGACAAAATGGTATACTTTCAAGAGCAGGTGAAGCAGTAGAAGAAACAGGAAGAAAAACAGCAGAAGAAAAAGTAGCAGTAGAAGTATTAGGAAGTTATGGAAAAGATGGAAATATAGATTATGATTTATTAAATGAAAACTTAAAAAATGTAGAAGGATTAACATCAGGACTTCCAATAATAGCATTACCAAAAACAGTGGTAGTAGATGGATATAATGTAACAATAGATATAGAAGGAAATGTAGAAGTAGAAAATGAGAATCAATCATCAGGGGAATCAGAAGCAGAGGCTATGGTATTAGATTATGGCAAAAGAGTTAATTATATATCAAAAGTAGATGACTCATTAACATGGAGAATATTTTACGATGATGAAAATTATGTGTATTTGATTTCATCAAAAGCAGATGGAAGTGGTACAGTAAAAAACTTTTCACTTTTAAATTATATTAATAATTATAGTAATGGTTCAGAGGATATAGCTCATGAATTACGATACTTAAATCAACAATGGTTTAATGCTCTGGAAGGAACTTCAAATTCTAATATTTTAAATAGGAAAGCAGTAGCGTGTTTAATGGATCAAAATATGTGGAGTGAATATAAAGATAATGAAGGAAATGCAAAATATGCGATAGGATCTCCAACATTAGAGTTGTTTATGAAATCTTATAATGCAACATCTAGAATAAATTCGAGATTGCATGAAATAAAGATAACTAGTTGTACTACAATAGGATATACACAAAATACAGAAGAAGGATGGTTATCAAGTGAATATAATAATGGAATATATAATGGAATAGATTCTGACTGGTGGATAGCTTCTACTGGACCTGCCGAAGGAAATATGTTGAGAGTTGATGCTAATAATGAGTGTTTAGGAGTGTATGGAATTAGTACTAATCTTGATATTCGACCAGTAGTTATAATACCTAAATCTGATTTTCAATATTCAATAATTGAGGAGTAATGGATATTGTAGGATTTTTATAGAAAATAAATTCTGACCACTTGTACTAATTGCAAAAAAATAAAAATAAATATATAATATGTATGAAAATAAAGTCACAATATAGTGACTTTTCTTTTTAAGTAAAGGAGGAATTCCCTTGGTTATAGACAAAGTGAAAAAGGTAAATAAAGAAGAAAAAGATATTAAAAGAAATGAAAAAGCAGCAGATATGATGATAGGAAAATGGGTAAAATGCGATTCTTGTAAAGAGATAATATATAAAGAAGAATTACATCAAAATCTAAGCGTATGCCCTAATTGTGGAAAACATTTTAGATTGTCTGCAAGAAGAAGAATTAAACAAATAGCAGATGAGGGAACTTTTAAGGAAATAGGAAAAGATGTTTTAACAAAAGATCCTTTAAATTTTAAAGGATATATGAAAAAAGTTGAAGGACTAAAAGAAAAAACAAAAATAGATGAAGCAGTAAAATGTGGAATATGTGAAATTGAGAGACAAAAAGTTGTATTAGGAGTTATGGATGGAAATTTTTTAATGGGAAGTATGGGATCAGCAGTAGGAGAAAGAATAACTCTTGCAATAGAAACAGCAATAAAGAAAAAATTACCGCTTATTATGTTTTGTGTATCTGGTGGAGCTAGAATGCAAGAAGGAATAATATCTTTAATGCAAATGGCTAAAACTTCAAGTGCAATTGCAAGATTAAATGATGCAGGACTTTTATATATTTCTGTTTTAACAGATCCAACAACAGGTGGAGTAACAGCAAGTTTTGCAAGTTTAGGAGATATTATTTTGGCAGAACCAAATGCTTTAATTGGTTTTGCAGGACCAAGAGTAATCGAACAAACTATTAAACAAAAATTGCCAGAAGGTTTCCAACGTTCAGAATTTTTATTAGAACATGGATTTATTGATAAAATAGTTGAAAGAAAAGATATGAAGCATACATTAGGGGAATTAATAAGATTACATACAAAAAGATAATAGAAAGGAGGAGAATAAATGACAAAAATATCAGCATGGGAAAAAGTACAATTAGCAAGACAATTAGAAAGACCAAAAGCTCTTGATTATATAAATAATATATTTGATGATTTTATAGAGTTACATGGTGATAGGAATTTTGGAGATGATAAATCAATAGTTGGTGGAATTGCAACATTAGATGGAAAACCTGTTACTGTTATAGGAGAACAGAAAGGAAAAAACTCAAAAGAAAACTTAGAAAGGAATTTTGGTATGCCAAATCCAGAAGGGTATAGAAAAGCGTTTCGCTTAATGAAACAAGCAGAAAAGTTTGATAGACCTATTGTTACATTTATAGATACTCCTGGTGCATATCCTGGAATAGGTGCAGAAGAAAGAGGACAAGGAGAAGCAATAGCAAGAAATATAATGGAGATGTCTAAATTAAAAGTACCTATAATATGTGTAGTAATAGGAGAAGGATCAAGTGGTGGAGCTTTGGCAATAGGAGTTGGAGATAAAGTTATAATGCTTCAAAATTCAATATATTCAATATTATCGCCAGAAGGTTTTGCAAGTATTTTATATAAAGATTCAAGTAAAGCAAAAGAAGCAGCAGAAGATATGAAAGCAACAGCAGAAGATTTAAAGAAATTCGGTATTATTGATGATATAATAAAAGAACCAAAAGATGGAGTACAAAATGATTTTGACAAAGTAATAAAGGAAATGAAAAAGTATTTGGTTAAAAATTTAAAAGAGTTAGAAAAAATGCCAAAAGATAAATTAATCAAACAAAGGTATGAAAAATTTAGAAATATGGCATAAAATGAAAAAATTAAGGAGGAATTAAAATGATTTTAAAAGGAAAAAAAGTAGTTATTATGGGAGTTAGAAACAAATGGAGTATTGCTTGGGGAGCGGCACAATCTGCTTATGAACAAGGTGCAGAAGTTATTTGTACTTGTTCAGCTGATAGTGTAGAAAAAGTAAAAGACTTATTAAAAGAGATGCCTGGCGCAAGTGTATATGTATGTAATAATGTAAGCTTAGATGAAGATATAAGTAATTGTTTAGATGAAATAAAGAAAGATCATGGGAAAATTGATGGAATATTACATGCAATTGCACATGCAAATACAGAAGATTTAAGAAATGATTTTATTTTGACATCAAGAGATGGATATGCTCATGCACAAGATGTAAGTAGTTATTCATTAGTAGCAATAGTTAGAATGGCAAGAGAAAAAGAGATGTTAAATGAAGGTGCAAGTATTATTGCATATACATATTTTGGATCAGAAAAAGTTGTAGAAGGATATAATGTAATGGGAGTTGCAAAAGCAGCCTTAGAAGCAAGTATCAGATATTTATCAAAAGATTTAGGAAAAGATGGATATAGAATAAATGGTATATCAGCAGGACCAATAAAAACATTATCAGCAAAAGGAATTAAAGATTTTGGAAGTATATTAGATATAGTAGAAGAAAGAGCTCCATTACATAGAAATGTTACAATAAAACAAGTTGGAGATAGTACAGCATTTTTATTTAGTGATATGTCTAGTGCTATTACAGGAGAAATAATTCATGTTGATAACGGATTTTCTGTTGTTGGTGTGTAAAAAAATATAGTAAATAAAAAGATATAAAAAAGCAAAAACATTGGAGTTTTTTGCTTTTTTAGTTAGCAATTAAAAAAAATATATAAAAAACCTTTAAAAAAAAGATAAAATAGTATAAAATAAAGAAAATTTAGTTTTTAGGAGAGGTAAATGAATAAAAAATGGCAAATATATGATATAGATGAAAATAAAATAGAAAAAATATCAAAAAAATATGGTTTAAACAAATTATTAGCCACAATTTTAGTAAATAGAAATATAATAGATGAAAAAAATATAGAAATGTTTTTAAAACCTACGAGAAATGACTTTTATAATCCATTTTTAATATCAGATATGGAAAAAGCAGTAGAAAGAATAATAAAAGCGATTAAAGAAAAAGAAAATGTTACAATTTATGGAGATTATGATGTTGATGGAATTACAAGTATAACTGTATTAAAAAGTTTCTTGCAAGATAGAGGACTAGAAGTTAGTACATATATTCCAAATAGGTTAGATGAAGGGTATGGATTAAATAATAGTGCAATAGAAAAAATAGTCAAAGCAGGATGTCAATTAATGATTACAGTAGATTGTGGTATTTCAGCAATTGAAGAAATAGAATATGCAAATTCATTAGGTATAGAAACAGTAATAACAGATCATCATGAACCAGTAGAAGAATTACCAAATGCTTTTGCTGTTATAGATAATAAAAGAAAAGATAGTACATATCCATTTAGAGAGCTTGCAGGAGTAGGTGTTGTATTTAAACTTATTCAGGCGATATCAATTAAATTAAATTTAAAAGAGGAAGAGTATTTAAAATATTTAGATATTGTATGTATAGGAACAATATCAGATATAGTACCATTAGTAGATGAAAATAGGGTTATTACTAAACTTGGATTAATGTTAGTAAAACAGACAAAAAACATAGGATTAAGAGCTATTTTACAGGTTTCTGGATACAGTAAAATAGATTCAAATACAATTTCTTTTGGAATAGCACCAAGAATAAATGCATGTGGTAGAATGGGAGTTGCAGAAGAAGCATTAGAGCTATTTTTATCCAAAAATGTGAATCAAGTAAATGAATTAGCAAGAAAGCTAAATGAGAGAAATAGGGTAAGGCAAGAAACTGAAAAGGAAATATTTGAAAGTGCAAAAAGACAAATAGAAGAAAAAAATTTGAATCAAAGCAATACAATAGTAGTAGCAGGGGAAAATTGGCATCATGGAGTAATAGGAATTGTTTCTTCTAAAATTACGGACATGTACTTTAAGCCAAGTATATTATTAAGTTTTGAAGAAGATGGAATAGGTAAAGGTTCTGGTAGAAGTATACCAGGTTTTGATTTACATGATGCACTAATGAGATGCAATGATTGCATAGAAAAATTTGGTGGACATAGTATGGCAATAGGAATTACTATCAAAAGGGAAAACTTTGAAAAACTAAAAAATAAGTTAGAAGAAATAGCAGTAGAAGAACATATTAATGAGATAGTGCCTGTCATAAAAATAGATGCCAAAATAGATTTATCAGAAATAAATAAAGATATGGTAGAAAGTTTGAAACAATTAGAACCTTTTGGTGAAGGAAATAAAATGCCTATATTTGCATTTAAAAATTTGAAAATAGATTCTATTAGAGCATTATCAGAAGGAAAGCATTTGAAATTGACATTAAAAGATAATAATTTTATTGTAAGTGCGATTGGTTTTAATATGGGAGAACTAGTCGAAGATTATAGAATTGGTGATAAAGTCGATATAGTAGGAACTTTGGAGATAAATAGTTTTAATGGTATGGATAGTATACAAATAAATATGAAAGATATGATGAAGTCAATATAACTTCTGTATATAAGGGGAGTGAGCAAAAAGATGGAAGCAAAAGAAATAAAAATACAAGATATTATAAATAAAAGAAAAGAACATTCAAGAAGAATTGATACAAAATTAATAATGAAGGCATATAATTTAGCAAATGAAAAACATAAAAATCAAAAAAGAAGTTCTGGTGAACCATATATAATTCATCCTCTTAATGTTGCATATATTTTAGCTGATATAGGATTAGATGAAAGTACAATTTGTGCTGCACTTTTACATGATGTTGTGGAAGACACAGATGTAACAGATGAACAATTAAGAAAAGAATTTGGAAATGAAATTGCTGATATGGTTGCAGGAGTGACTAAATTAAGTACTATACAGTTTGCATCTGTTGAAGAACAGCAAGTAGAAGATTATAGAAAAATGTTTCTTGCAATGGGAAAGGATATTAGGGTAATTTTAATAAAACTTGCTGATAGACTTCATAATATGAGGACTTTAAAGTATTTAAAAAGAGACAGGCAAATAGCAAATGCAAAAGAAACAATGGAATTATATGCTCCTCTTGCAAATAGATTAGGACTATACTCTCTAAAATGGGAATTAGAAGATTTGTCATTTAAGTACTTAGAACCAGAAGAGTACCATGAACTTGTTGAAGGAATTAACAAGAAAAGAGAAGAAAGATTAAAATTTATTGAAAAAATAATGGATGATATAAGAGTTCAATTGAAAAAGCAAAAAATAGATGCAGAAGTGACTCGGAAGAGCAAAACATTTATATAGTATATATAGAAAGATGAAAAGAGATAATAAGACACTAGATCAGATATATGATTTGTTTGCACTTAGAATTTTGGTTAATTCTATAAAAGATTGTTATGCTGCATTAGGGGTAGTACATGAGATGTACAGCCCAATGCCTGGAAGATTTAAGGATTATATAGCAGTGCCAAAGCCTAATATGTACCAATCTATACATACTACTTTATTAGGAGATAAAGGAACACCTTTTGAAGTCCAAATACGTACTTGGGATATGCACAGAGTTGCAGAGTATGGTATTGCTGCACATTGGGCATACAAAGAAGCAAGTTATTTTGGAAAAAAACAACCTTCTGTAAAAGTTCAAGAAGATAAACTTGCATGGCTTAGAGAAACTTTGGAATGGCAGAGTGAAATGCAAGATCCACAGGAATTTTTAAATACATTAAAAACAGAATTGTTTGAAGATGAAGTATATGTATTTACTCCAAAAGGAGCAATAAAAGTTTTACCAAGAGGAGCAACACCAATAGATTTTGCATATACAATACATGCTGAAATTGGAAATAGAATGACAGGGTGTAAAATAAATAGTAAGATGATGCCAATAATTACGCCTCTTCAAAGCGGGGATATTGTAGAAATAATAACATCAGATAATTCAAAAGGACCAAGTAGGGATTGGCTTAAATTTGTTAAAAGCTCAACTGCAAAAAATAGGATAAAGAGCTGGTTTAAAAAGGAACAAAAAGCAGAAAATATTGAAAAAGGAAAAGATTTAATTGAAAAAGAAGTAAAAAGAATAGGATTTTCACATTCAGATTTATTTAAAACAGAATATATAGATCCTATGCTTGAAAAATATAGATATAAGAATTTAGATGAAATGTATGCAGCGGTTGGATTTGGTGCAAATTCAGCAGTAAAAATAATTGCTAGAATGTTACAAGAATATAGAAAAGAACATCAAGAAGAAGATATAGAAAAGAAAATAGAAGAACTAAAAAAAGCAAAGCATAGAAAACCAAAACCATCAAATTCGGGAATAGTAGTAAAAGGAATTGATAATTGCTTGGTAAAATTATCTAAATGTTGTAATCCTGTACCAGGAGATGAGATTGTAGGATATATTACAAAAGGTAGAGGTGTTTCTGTACATAGAAAAGATTGTGTGAATGTAAAAGACTTATTATCAGAAGAAAATAGGATGATAGATGTAGAGTGGTATGATGAAAACAATACATCATATCAAGTTGAAATAGAAATATACTCAAATGATAGAAGCGGATTATTAATGGATATATTAAGGGAGATAGGGACAACAAAAGCTAAAATATTAGGAGTAAATACTAAAACAACAAAAGAAAGAATTGCGATAATGAATATAACATTAGAAGTAGAAAACTTAGATGAATTAAATAAAGCACAAAAAGCAATAAGGAAAGTTGATAGTGTATATGAAGTAAAAAGAAAAGGAAAAGTTGATAATATATTAAATTAAGATACTATAAGAAAAAGGAGAAAATGATGATACTAAAAGAATTAAAAGTTGACACTTGGATAGGAGATCCAACAAATTGTTATATAATAGTAGATGAAGAGTCAAAAGAAACTATGGTAATAGATCCAGCAGGTAGTGTAGATAAAATAGAAGAATTAATAAATATTTTAGATGGAAAACTTAAATATATATATTTAACGCATTGCCATGGAGACCATATTTTGGGAGTAGTTGAACTAAAAAATAGATGTGGAGGAAAAATACTAATTCATAGAGAAGATGCAGATGGGTTAAATGATAAAAATATAAATTTGTCAGGAATTATAGATATACCAGAAATAGAATTAGAAGCAGATTCTAGGATTGATCATAATGATTTAATACATCTAGGAAATTTAGAATTTAAAGTAATACATACTCCTGGACACACAAAAGGTGGAACTTCTTTATATTGTGAAAAAGAAAATTGCCTATTTTCGGGAGATACACTTTTTAGAGGAACATGGGGAAGAACTGATCTGCCAAGTTCAAGTAGAGAGAAAATTATCGATTCGATAGTAAATGAATTAATGATTTTACCAGAAGAAACAATTGTATACCCTGGACATGGTATGATGACAAAAATAAAAGAAGAAAAACCAATCTATTTAGAATTAAAACCAAAATTAATATAAAAACTTGAAATTTACGTAAATATGAAGTATAATTTACTATGTAGCTATGTAAGCAATATAGAAAGGAGTTTATCATGTCAAAACGGAATATTGTGAAAAAACCGGATGAGATAATAAGTAATGGATATTACTTATCGTTCAAGAATCCGAGTTATGTAAGGCTTACCAAAGGTGGTAAAGATGGTGAACTTATATTGGAATTGACCTTTTTTAGAAAAGAAGGGGTTCCGATAGAGGAAACCTCAGGTGTTATATTAACAGAAGATGATTTAGATACCTTTGATAAACTAAAAGAAATATATATCAAAGATGGAAATCTATGTATAGCATATTATGATGTTGCCGGAAGGGAACATATAGCAGTAAACACCGAAGGAAAAAACTGGACATGGTAACAAAAAAGGGGGGAGAAATACATATATCCCCCCACCATTATTAATACAGGAAAAGAGATGATAATATGAAGAAAATAGAACCAAGAACTTTATCTGGATTTATGGAATTATTACCAAGTGAACAAATTTTATTTAATCAGATAAAAGAAAAAATAGAAAGAACATATAAAAAATTTGGATTTTTACCATTAGATACACCAATAATAGAATTATCAGAAGTTTTACTTGCAAAAGCAGGTGGAGAAACAGAAAAACAAATATATAGATTTAATAAAGGAGACACAGATTTATCATTAAGATTTGATTTAACAGTACCTCTTTCAAAATATGTTGCTAAAAATTATGGTAATTTGAGTTTTCCATTTAGAAGATATCAAATAGGAAAGGTATATAGAGGAGAAAGAACCCAAAAAGGAAGATATCGTGAATTCTATCAATGCGATATAGATATTATTGGAGATGGAGAATTAGATATAATCAATGATGCAGAACTTCCTAGTGTAATTTATACAATTTTTAAAGAATTAGGATTTGATGATTTTACGATATGTATTAATAACCGTAAAATTTTAAATGGTTTGTTTGAAAATATCGGTCAAAAAGAAAACTCAACTCAAATACTAAGGATTATAGATAAAATAGAGAAAATAGGAAAACAAGCTGTAATTGAAGAATTAAAGAAAATCAAGGTATCAGAATATGCAATAGAAAAAATAATAGAATTTATAGAAATAAGTGGAACATCAAAAGAAAAAATTGAAAAATTAAAGAATCTAAATATTATTAATGAAACCTTTGAAACAGGATTAAAAGAATTAGAATTTGTATATAACAATATAAAACTTTTTGGAGTACCAGAAGAAAATTATAAAATTGATTTAACAATAGCAAGGGGACTTGACTATTATACAGGAACAGTATATGAAACATTTTTAAATGATTATCGTGAACTTGGTAGCATTTGTTCAGGTGGTAGATATGAAAATTTAGCAGAATATTATACAGATAAAAAACTTCCTGGTGTTGGAGTTTCAATCGGGCTAACTAGATTATTTTATAAATTAAATGAATTAGGATTAATTAAAGCTACTAAAAGATCAATTTCAGAAGTTATAATAATTCCAATGATAGAAGATTTAAAAAAGCCTATAAAATTAGCAACAGAGTTAAGAAAATTAGGAATTAATACAGAAATTTATAGTAATAATAAAAAATTAAAAGCAAAAATGAAATATGCAGATAAATTACAAATTCCATATGTAATTGTAATTGGAGAAGATGAAATAAAAGCAAATAAGATTAAATTAAAAAATATGCAAACAGGAAATGAAGAAGAAATAGAATTAGATGCTAAAAAAATTATAGAAAAAATATAACTGGACAATTTAGTCCAGTTTTATTTATATAATAATGTAATTCTATTACCAGTTTTATCAATAAAACCATCCTCTTTTAAAAGTTTTAATTCACGCATCATAGCACTTCTATCAACACTTAAATAATCAGCTAAATCTGTTAAAGAAAAAGGAAGCGAAAAACTTTTACTAAGATACCTTGAAGAAACCAAATTAAAATATCCAAGCAATTTATCTCGAATAGACCTTTTAGTTAATAACTCAATACGCATATTTAAATCGGTCACTTTACTTAAAATTAATTCAGGCAAATCTTCTGCAAGCATTTGATGAAACTTACAATTAGATCTACATTTATTTCGTATATCATCATAGATATAAAATAAAACCTCACATTTTTCTCTAGCTTCTACCAATAACTCGTTATTTGTAGTAACAGCATAAAAAACCTCTCCAAATGCATCATATTGCGAAAAATGCTCAACAATTGTACGATTACCATTTAAGTCATATCTAACTAAATCGGCATTACCACTTATGAGGATACATAATTGATTACGCTTTTCTATATAACTTGTTATAACCTCATTTTTTGAAAAAGTTTTTTTCTGAACTTTGTGACAACTATTTTCAAAATTATCAATAAATTTTTTCATATCGAAAGTAATATTCATAAAAACACCTCTTTTGCCTTTTTTAAGCATAAAAGCGAAATATATAGTTTAAAGACATTATACAAGATATAAGTTGCAAATGCAACAAAAAAATAAAAAATATTAAATTAAAGCTGGTAATATATAGAAAAAGATTATACATAAAAACTAATTATAAAAGAAATTTAAGTGTAATATTTTTGTAACACAAATGTAATATTATGACGAAATATATGATAAAAGCAAATTTGTGAATTATCAAAAATAATTTGTTGCTTTTGCAACAGAAAAAGAAAAAAGTTAATGTATAATGAAACAGAATTAAAAATACTTAAATAGGGGGAAATGTAAAATGAAAATTATCAAAAGAGATGGAAGAGCTGTAGATTACGATAGAGAAAAAATCAGAATAGCAATCGAAAAAGCAAATAAGGAAGTAAAATCTAAGGAAAGAGCAAGTAAAGAAGATATAAAAGGAATTATTTCATATATCGAAGAACTTGGTAAAAAAAGAATGTTAGTTGAAGACATTCAAGATATTATTGAAGAAAAGTTAATGGAATTAGATAAATATGAGTTAGCTAAAAAATATATTGTATATAGATATACAAGAGCATTAGTTAGAAAAGCTAATACAACTGATGAATCAATCTTAGGATTAATTAGAAATGAAAATAAAGAATTAGCAGAAGAAAATTCAAATAAAAATACATTACTTGCCTCAACACAAAGAGATTATATTGCAGGAGAGGTTTCAAGAGATTTAACAAGAAGATTATTATTGCCAGAAAAAATAGTAAAGGCAGATCAAGATGGAGTTTTACATTTCCATGATGCAGATTACTTTGTTCAACCAATATTTAATTGTTGTTTAATTAATATATCAGACATGCTTGATAATGGTACAGTTATGAATGGAAAAATGATAGAAAGTCCAAAAAGTTTCCAAGTTGCATGTACTGTTACAACACAGATAATTGCAGCTGTTGCAAGTAACCAATATGGTGGACAATCAGTAGATTTAATACATCTAGGAAAATATTTGAGAAAAAGTTATAATAAATTTAAAAAAGAAATTGAAAGTAAGTATAAAGGTAAAATAAAAGATGAGATAATTGAAGATATTGTGCAAGATAGATTGAAAGCAGAATTAAAAGCAGGAGTTCAAACTATCCAATATCAAATAAATACATTAATGACAACTAATGGACAATCTCCATTTGTGACATTATTCTTACACTTGGAAAAAGATGATCCATATATTAAAGAAAATGCTATGATTATTGAAGAAGTGTTAAGACAAAGATACGAGGGAATAAAAAATGAAGCAGGAGTATATGTAACACCAGCATTTCCAAAACTTGTTTATGTATTAGATGAATTCAATAATTTACAAGGTGGAGAATATGATTATTTAACGAAACTTGCAGTTAAATGCTCAGCAAAAAGAATGTATCCAGATTATATTTCAGCTAAAAAAATGCGTGAAAACTATGAAGGAAATGTATTTAGTCC
>CALXKA010000030.1 GCA_944388765.1 uncultured Clostridia bacterium | reverse complement strand
AAGGGAGGAATTTGTTATGGCAACAAATCCAATGCAAAGAAAAGCAAGAAATTCATTTTTATTAGGAATGTTAGTAATGTTATTAATTTCAGGTATAATCATAGCATTATTATTCATGCAATTATTAAACAAAATGAGAGAAGATAATGAGGAATTAGCAAATAGTGTAAATGCATATGTACTAAATCAAGATGTTAGTTCAGGCCAAGTTATTACAACAGATATGCTAACATTACAAACTGTTGATAAAAGACTTGTACCAAGTAATGCTACAAGTGATATTAGTGTGGTTGAAAATTATGCTCTTCAAGATAAAGAAGGAAATGATATTTATACAAGAACAAGAAACAACCAAACAGGATTGTATATAACAATTGATAATACTGAATATCAAGTACAACAGGAAGAAGAAACAGAAAATTATTATTATACAAGAAACAATGAAAAACAATATTTAGAATTAAATACAGTTCCATTAGTTGCAAAAGTTGATATGAAAGCTAATACTTTAATTACAACAGAATTACTAAGCAAAAGTGATAATATTGTACAAGATGATGTAAGAAAGCAAGAATACAATATGCTTGTATTACCAATGGATTTAGTAACAGGAGATTATATAGATGTTCGTTTAATGTTACCATCAGGACAAGATTATATTGTTGTAGCTAAAAAAGAGGTAGAAATACCAGTAATTGGTGGTGTAGACTCAGAAGATACGATATGGATCAATTTATCAGAAGATGAAATATTACATATGAGTTGTGCAATATATGATGCATATAGAATTAGTGGTGCAAAATTATATGTTACTAAATATACAGAAGCAGGAATGCAAAATGCAGCAACACCAACATATCCAATAAATGAAAGTACATCTAGATTATTAGAAAGCGATCCTAATATAGTAGAAAGAGCAATGGAAGAAATAAGATCAAGATATAGCAATAACAATAGTGCTACATTAAGAAATGATTATATAAATAGTGTAATAAATAATCAAGGTGATCAATCAGAAACAAACTTACAAACAAATATGGAAGAAAGTATAACAAATTCACAAAATTCGAGAAGAGAATATTTAGATTCTTTATCAGGAGCTGTGACAGGAAACTAAAAAAGGAGAAAGATATATATGAAAAAGATAGGGCTTATAGGGGCGTATGACAAGACAGACTTAATTTTATATGTTGCAAAAATATTGACTGTTTTAGGAAAAAAAGTATTAGTAATAGATTCTACTATTAATCAAAAAGCAAGATATATAGTGCCAGTTATAAATCCTACTTTAAAATATGTAACTGAATTTGAAGAAATAGACATTGCAGTAGGATTTGAAAATATACAAGATATAAAAAATTATTTAGGAATATCAGAAAATCAAAATATGGAATATGATATTGCATTAATTGATACAGATGATATAGAAGGGTTCAACTCATTTAGGTTAGAACAAGCAGAAAAAAATTATTTTGTTACATCATTTGATAATTATTCATTAAAAAAAGGACTAGAAGTATTAAGCGGATTGAAAAATCCTATAAGTTTAACAAAAGTTATTTTTTCAAAGGAAATGCTAAAAGAAGATGATGATTATTTAAATTTTCTTTCATTGGGATATAAAGTCATATGGAATGAATACAGATTATATTTCCCAATGGACAATGGAGATTTAAGCGTTATCTATGAAAATCAAAGAGTAGCAAAAATAAAATTAAAAAAATTAAGTGTACAATATAAAGATGGATTAGCATATTTAGCAGAAGAAATATTAGGAGATGTAAGTGAAAGTAATGTAAGAAGAGCAATCAAAAATATTGAAAGAGGAGTATAAAACAAGAAGGTTATATTTAATTCTTAGGAAGGATGAAATAAAAAATGTCAATTGTAACATTCTGGAATAATAAGAAAGAACAAACAGGAAAAACATTAGCGATTGCAGCAATTAGCACATATATGGCAATAGAACACAATAAAAGAATATTAATTGTATCAACAGGAAAAAATGATAAAACATTAGATAATTGCTTTTGGGAAGAAAGAAAAGTAAAAAAGAATTTGGGACTATTTGGACCAAATACACGTGTTGCAATGGAAGAAGGAATTAGCGGACTAATAAAAATAATGAAAAGTAATAAACTAGCAGCAGAAAACATAACAAACTATACAAAAATAGTTTTTAAAGATAGACTAGAAGTTTTACAAACTTTTAAAGGAGAACAAGATGAGTACAGAGAATTATATAGAATGTATCCAGATATAATAAATCTTGCAAATAATTACTATGATTTAGTATTAGTAGATTTAGATGCAGAAATAAGTGAAGATATAGCAGATCAAATTATTAAGGCTTCTAATTTAGTAGTTGCTAGTTTAAGCCAAAGATTATATAGCATAAACAATTTTTTAGAATTTAGACAGGACAACCCTATATTCAATTCTAAAAAAGCATTATTATTAATTGGAAGATATGATAAATATTCTAAATATACAATAAAAAACATTTCAAGATATATGAATGAAAAGAATAAAGTTTCGACAATACCATATAATACACTATTCTTTGAGGCAGCAGAAGAAGCGAAAGTTCCAGATCTTTTTCTAAGACTAAGAAAAGTAAGTGATGATGATAGAAATGAATTTTTCTTGCAAGAAGTTGCAAGAACAGCAGAAAATATCATGTATAGATTAGAAGATTTACAAATGAGAATGTAATTGTAAGTAAGGAGGGAAACATAAATGACAATAACTAATATTGTACTAATACTAGTAGTATTAGCAATAGCGGGATATCTTGTGTTTTATATCGTTAAAAAGAAAAAAACAGCAGAAGTAGAAGCTACAATTGATGTTGATGACAAGACATATACAATAGAAAAAATGATTGAATTTGTAAAGAAAAGATTAGATGAAATTACAAAAATCAACCTTTATGATATTGGACTATCAGAAGAAGAATTGAAAAGAAGAAAGAATAAGAAATATGAATTAAAAAAAGCTTTGAAAGGTTGTACATATGGAGATGCAAATGACAAAAAATATGTAAAAGAACTTATTTATGATTTGCTAGAAAAAGAGTATGGAGTAACAGAAAGCAATATATCAAAAGCAATTCCATTTGATATACCATCCCTACTTACGGCACAAGATAAATTTGATATTTTAATACATGCATACAAAAAAGAATTTGCTTATGAAGCATTAACAGAATTAATAAAAAAATATAATTTAGCAGAATTAAAATATTTAGAAGGAGAAACAAAACCTTCTTACGTTATAACTGAACATGAAATAGAAGAAATATATGAAAAAGAAAATATAATGTTATCTTTTTCTGATAAATTAGACATTGTAGTACAAAGAATATATCAACATTACAAGGGATATAGCAGTATTGATGAAATAAGAGATATGAATATAGATGGTGTTTCAGGAGGAGTTTCTGGATTGCCAGAAAGTTTCCTAAGCCAAGTTGCACAAATAGATGGAGATTATTTAAATCAAGTAGCAGAACATAAAGTACCAAGAGCGTGTGATAGTATTTGGATATTTTTCCAAGGTAAATCAATTCGTTTAGCATTTTTATCTTTTGGAACAGAAGCTGAACTAAAAAGGGTATGTCAAAACATATATAAATACAACAACCCAGGACAATTATCTGATACAAACGGATACAAAATCAACGAAATGAAAGATGGATCAAGAGTTGTTGTTGTAAGACCAAGTTTCTCAGAAACATGGGCATTTTTCGTAAGAAAGTTTGACGTAAAAAGAGCAACATTAGAACAATTAGTGGTAGATGAAGGTAAAGAAGACGCTATTGAATTATTAAAATTCTTAGTTAAAGGAGCAAGAATTGTTTCAATAACAGGAGAACAAGGTTCTGGTAAAACAACTTTATTAATGGGAATGATTGAAAACATTTATGAAACAATGAATATAAGGGTTCAGGAAACAGCGTTTGAATTGCATTTAAGAAAGATTTATCCAACAAGAAATATTTTAACATTTAGAGAAACAGATACTATATCAGGACAAGAAGGATTAGACGTACAAAAGAAAACTGACGGTTCTGTTAATATTATTGGAGAGGTTGCAACAGATCCTGTTGCATCATGGATGATACAAGCAGCACAGGTTGCATCTAAATTTACATTATTTACACACCATGCAAAAACATTCCCTGATTTAGTAACAGCACTAAGAAACTCAATGTTAAGAACAGGAGTGTTTAATGATGAAAAAACAGCAGAAGAACAGGTTGTACAAGTATTAAATTTTGATGTTCATCAAGTAAAAGATTTTAGAGGAAAAAGATATATAGAAAGAATAACAGAATGTATACCAGTAGAAGACAAAAATGAGTATACATATGATCATAGAAAAGAAAAAACATTAGAAGGAAAGTTTGACAAGTTTTTTGATAATGCAACACATTATTTTACAAAATCAACAGATAAGAAACTATATACATATAGAAATATATTAGAATATATAGATGGAGAATATGTAATAACAAACCCAATATCAAATGAAAATATAAAAGAAATGAGAAATAATATGGATGAAGTAGATGTAGAGGCATTTGACAAATTCATAGAGAAACATTGGGGAAATAAAATGAAAGAAACAGTAACAGTAAGTAGTGAACCAGCAGAAGAAAAACCTAAAAAAAGAGGAAGAAAGCCTAAAACAAAGATCTAAATTATGCTAAAAGGAGGTGCTAAAACAAGTGGGTAGTACAGACAACACTATGATATATTATATTATGGGTGGGGCAGGTATAGCTCTTGTATTAATAGTAATTATATATCTAATATTAGCTAAAAAAATGCAAAAATCCGAATATAAAAGAATTCAAAGATTACAACAAGGAACAAGACAAAATAGATATTCAGCAGAAATCTTATTCCAAAAGCTATATCTTACATATATAAAAATACCATTTATTAAAAGATATATACTAAAATTAAGAAGAAGATTAGAAATTATAAATGTAGATGATGAATATGCAACAAGAAGAGCATCTGCAAAAATACTAACAAAAACACTTGCAATTTTAGTACCAACTATAATCATTACTATAATGATTACTTATACAAACTATTTATTAATGGCGATTTTATTAATGTTTGAAATATTTATGATTGATACATTAATTGATGGATCAGTTGATAAATTAGATAATAAACTTTTAAGAGAGCAATTAGATTTCTTTTCTGAAATTAGACATGCTTATCATGAATATAACATGGTAGAAGAAGCAATATATCAAGTATCACAAGATGACGAAATGGATGTTTCAAGGCAAGGAGAGAAAATATATGAAATATTAATATCTGATGATCCAGAAACAGAAATAGAAAAATATTATGATATAGCACCTAATAGCTTTTTAAAAGAATTTGCAGGAATATCATATTTGACAAAAGAATTTGGAGATAGAAAAGTAAATGGTGCATCGTTATACTTAAAAAATGTAAACAATATAACACAAGAAATGCAATTGGAGATATTAAAAAGAGATAAATTAAATTATGTATTTCAAAGTTTATCAGTGATTTCAATTGCACCAATTCTATTACTAGAACCATTAAAAAATTGGGCTGTATCAAACTTCTCATTTACATCAAGTTGGTACGAAGGAAAACCTGGTATGATAGTACAAATATTAATTTTATTGTTAACATTTGTATCTTATATACTAGTTAGAAAATTAAAAGATAATGGTTCAACAGGAATTTACACAAAAAATGGAGAAAATCCATGGCAAGCTAGACTATATAAGAAAAAAATCATTAAAAAGATTGTAGATTTGTTTATACCAAAAGTTGGCACAAAAGAATATAGAAAGGTAGGACAATTATTAAAGGATTCAGCCTCACACTTAAAAATGGAATGGGTATATATAAATAGAATTTGTTTATTTATAGTAACTGTCATAGCATCAATTGTAATTTTTACACAACTACATGTTGTTGCAATAAATTACATATATACAGAACCGACGACCGATTATGATATAATAGGAGGATTATCGGAAAAAGATGAGCAAAAAGCAATGGAGTTGACTGAACAAGATAATAAAATTTTAGATCAATTTAGAGGAAAAATAAATACAACAGAAGCTCAAATAAGGATGGCAGTAGAAAGACTTCCTTATTATTATGAAGAAGATGAAGAAGAAATTGACAAAGCAGTAGAAAGAATACAAGGAAAACTACAAATAATAAATAGTGAATATATGCAGTGGTTTGAATTATTATTAGCATTTGTATTTGGTATTATAGGATACATGGCACCAATCTGGATTCTGATGTTCCAAGTAAAAATGAGACAATTAGAAATGGAAGATGAAGTTATGCAATTCCAAACAATAATATTAATGTTAATGAGAATTGAAAGAGTAAATGTAGAAATAATACTAGAATGGTTAGAAAGATATTCAAATATATTTAAAGCTCCAATTGCAAAATGTGTTAATAACTATGAAGCTGGTGCATGGGAAGCATTAGAACAAATGAAAGAGGAAGTAAGTTATGCTCCATTAGTAAGAATTATAGAAAGCCTACAAGCAGCAGTAGAGAAAATACCAATAGCAGACGCATTTGATGAATTAGACTCAGAAAGAGAATATTATCAAGAAAAAAGAAAAGAATCTAATGAAAGACTTATAAAAAGAAAAGGAATGATTGGAAAAGTAATAGGATTTGCACCAATGGTATGTATGTTTGTTGGATATTTAATTATACCATTAGTATTTATAGGATTAACAAGTATGTCAACGTCATTCCAGACAATGACATCACAATAGTACAAATTTATTAAACTATAAGGAGGAAAGCAAAATGGAGAATGCAACAAAAGCATTAATTATAGCAGGAAGTGTATTAATTGCATTAATGATTATTGGAGCTTTGCTCCTAATGTTTAATAGTTTATCAAGCTATCAAGAAACTAATGTACAAGGAACAAGAGAAGCACAAGTTATAGAGTTTAATAATCAATATGAAACATATAATCGTGATGATGTTAGAGGAAGCGATTTATATTCTTTATTAAATAGAGTAATAGATTATAACAGAAGAAAATCAACAGAAGGAACTGGAAGTAAAGATGAAGGACAATATTTAGCATATGAACCAATGAAAATTCAATTTACTATAAAAACAGAAGATATTAATCAATTAAGTGCAGATGGAACAAAAAGACTAATAAAAAGTCAAACATACACAATTAGCAGTACAGAAAACACTTTTGAAAACCAAGTAAAAGGAAAAGTAGATAAACTAGAAGATGAATATGGATCTGACACAATAACAAACTTAGCAACAAATATAACCAATATATTTCCAGAAAACCCAACAGATGAGCAAAAAAAGAATGCTATAATAAAATTCAATCTTATTTCAAAACATAAAGATATTGAAGAAAATTGGAATAGATTAGACAGTAAATGGAAAGAGTTACAAGCAATGAAGGATGACATTTATACGTATTACGAGTATGTTCAGTTCAAAAGAGCATATTTTGATTGTACAAGAACAGAGTATAATAAAAACACAGGAAGAATAACCGAGATGTACTTTGAATCAAACGGTAAATTTAATTAATATAGGAGTAAAGTATGGAAAATGCATCAAAAGCATTAATAATGGCAGCAGGAGTTCTAATAGGGGTTTTAATATTATCATTAGCTGTATATTTATTTACAACATTTGGAGCAACATCTGCTGAACTTCATAGACAAAATGACGCAAACAGAATAAATCAATTTAATACTCAATTTACTTCATATGAAGGAAAACAAGGTATTACAATATATGATGTTATTACAATAGCAAATCTAGCAACAGAGAATAATATATACTATGAATTACCAAAAGTTCAAGGAGTAATTAGTAATAATAATTACCCAGAATTTTATGTACAAGTAAATTTGAAAAATGACAAATATAATGGTCCAATAGAAAAAGCATATGACCAAAATACTATAAATAACAAAACTAATTATGATGAAATTATTTTAAACGATACCCAAAAGATAACAGAAAATACATCATTAAAAGAATATAACTGTAAAACATATACTAGTAATATTACACAAAGAGTTTACAGAGTAGATTTTACAGAAAAATAACTAAAAATGATTAAAAAATTATTGAAAAAATAAAAATATAATGATAAAATGTAAAGGATAGGCAATGAAAAAAATAGCAATATTTTTCTTTATAACAATAATCGTTATAGTAGGAATTTCTTATATATATTTAAATTATAAAGCAAATTATTATGAAGCAAAAAAAGAAAATAATCAATTTGAAAGTTATTATAATCAAGAATTTTATGGAGCAGACGTAGTAACTTTAATAAATAAAGCAATAGATAATAATTTAACAAATTCAGTAGAAAAAGATAATAAAGGAAAATTTATAGAAAATAATACAAATTCAATAAAAATAGACATTAAAATGCTAGACAATGATACAACATATGATATGGAAACATTATATGCAGGAGGAATGGACAAATTTATACAATACTACAATCAAATCAAATTTAAATGCACTAAAATAGAACATCATAATATGAATGGAAAGGTTAAATATTTACTTATTGAGCAAATTACACAATAAAATAGTTATTAATTTTACTAAGGATATTAGTAATTTATATAAACAAAAGTAAAAATAAGGAGGAATTTATTATGGAGAATGCATCAAAAGCATTAATTATCGCAGGAGCAATATTACTTGCAATCTTAATTATATCATTAGGAATCATGATTTATAATCAAGCATCAGGAGTTGTAAATAACAACGCCATGACAGAAGTTGAAGTAACATCATTTAACCAAAAATTTGTACAATATATGGGAGATAAAGTAAGAGGAGCAAATGTTAACTCATTATTGAATGCTGTAAAAACAAACAATATGTCAACAGATGATGAATCAGAGCAAGTAACAGTAACGGGAGATGTACAAGTAGATAAAACAGGAAAAGTTACTGGAAGTGCCTCAACAGGAAAAACATATAAAGTAGAAGCAACAAAATATACAACAGGAGGATTAATAGAAACAATCACTATTACAGCAAATACTTAACAGTAAAGGAGAGATACTATGGAAAATGTAGCAGACGCATTAAAAATTGCAGCAGCAGTATTGATATTTGTATTGGCATTATCCATTAGTATTAATGCTTTTGGAGAGGCAAGAATTGCATCTAGAACAATATTAGAATATAAAGATAGAGAATATGATTACACATATGTCGACAGAAATGTTGACTCTAATGGGTATGTAGTAACAGAAAGAATTGTAGGATTAGAAAGTATAGTACCTACAATATATAAAGCATATAAAGAAAATTATAAAATAGTATTTGATGAAAACATAAGCCAAATAAGGGATGATGGAATATATAAAAGAAGAAATGATAGAGGTCAACAAGTAGCTGTATATTCTATTGATTTACAAAATGAAGTATTAGGTAGTGATACACAAAAAGAACAGTTTATTATGGCAATATTGTATGGAAATAGATGTGAAAATTACAATGAAATAAAAATTAGATTTCAGAATAATTTAGGAATATACTTGCTAGATCAAGGAATTTATGATAAAATAAATAATATAAAGTTAAAAGAAAGTATAGGTGTGTATTATCAAGAAGAAACTCCTACTATAAATGAAGATGGGTCAGTAGAAGTGCCAGAAGATAATGCAGATGTACCAGATGCTAACAAAACATTAAAAAGAGTAATAACTTATTCAGCAGTATAAAATGTAAATAAAGGTATAAGCGAACCTATAAGGAGGATAAAGAAATGGGAGATACATTAATTACAGTAATTGCCATAGCATTAGCCGCAGTTCTAATGTTTGTGTTTCCATTAATGACAATGTCTGATAGAACAGATGATGTTTCACAATTAGCAACAGAAACAGCAACAACTGAATTTGTAGATAATGTAAGAACAACAGGAAAATTGACATTAGACAATTATAGTCAATTTGTAGAAAATATTTCTTCAACAGGAAATAGCTATGATGTTGAAATGGAATTGCAAGTATTAGATGAAAATCCTGGAAAGAAAACAACACAAGCAGAAGCAACAAAAATAGGAGAAAATGTATATTATACAATGTATACATCTCAAATATTAGATGAATTAGATAATTCCGCATCAGGAACAAAAGCTTTAAAAGAAGGAGATATATTTTCAGTAAGTGTAAAAAACACAAATACAACATTATCACAACAACTTAAAAACTTCTTTTATTCAGTAACAGGAAATGATACATATACAATTGCAGCAGAACATGCTGGTATAGTAACAGCAAATGGAGCTGGAAATTAAAAATTTAACAAAAATACTAGCTTGTAATATTATATGCATATTACAGGCTTTTATTATATAAACAAAGGAAATAAAAATTATGAAAATACAAAGTTTAGCAGTAATATTTATTATTATCATATTACCAATATCAATGATTTTAACTGCATATGTACAAAATCAAGTAAAGACATTAGAGTTACAAGTATCATATGATACAAAATTAACAAATGCTACATATGATGCTTTAAAAGCATTCCAATTAAACACTGTAAATAGTAGTACATCAGATTTAGCAAATTCCAAATTGCGAGATATTGAGGCATCTGTTAATACATTTTTCAATTCTATTTCTAGTAATTTTAATATGGCAGGATATAATCAAGATATTTTAAAAGAATATGTACCAGCAATTGTATATACAATGTATGATGGTTATTATATTTATTCGCCATTTACAAATACTTTAACATCAGATGATTATGTAGAAGGAGTATCAACATATCAAAATGGTGAAAAAATATCAGGGTTAAAACCGTATGTATTTTATAGTTGTAGATATGTAAGTGGAAATATAGATGTTGTTATAACTTATTCGTTAGACAATTACATTACAGTAGAAGGAACAATAAAAGATGGAACACCTGTATATAGATCTGGATATTTAATAGAACCAAGTAGTATTACTGGTAACTATAATCAAGAAACAGGAGAAAATAGTATAAGGTATAGAGGAGTTGAAATAGAAACAGAACATTTAACAGAATATATAAATGACAGTAATAATCAAGAAACAGTTTATACTAAAATCAATGGAGTTAAATATTACCAAGATGGAAACACATGGTATTCAATGCTAAATGGGCAAAGATATAATCAAGATCAAGTATATAAAACAGAAAATGACTCAGGAGTTAGATATTATCAAGAAGCACGAGAATTTACAAATTGGATAAGAGGAGAATCTGGTTTAGGAGAGCTTACAACCGCAAATGCGGTAGATGAAAATGGTAATTCTATATCTGATATATTTGGAACATCATATAATATTTTTGGCACACAAAATAATATCGCAATAGAAGATCCAAATTCTAATTTTAATCAACAAAGATTAGCTGTTATAAGATATTCAATTGAAAAAAATTTATCAATAGCAATTGCAAATTATAACAATTATTCAGGAGTAACTGCAAATTTCCAAATGCCAGAGCTGCAAGAACATGAATGGGAAAAAATATTAAATAATGTTTCAATAATTAGCTTTATGCAAGGATTAAGTATTGGTGGAAAATTATATAATGGGTATTCAATTGTAACTAATACAAAAACAGAAGAAGTTGTAAATACTGATTCAATATATTTAGTAACATCTGATGGACAATATCATAGAGCAACAGACAATGATTTAATAAATAATAATAATATTACTAATGCATATTTAAATGTTGATTTTGAAAGAAAATCAGTAACAGCAGCTGATACTGGAAATGTAAGATATTTCTTCCCACACAAGCAAACAGGATGCTATTCAAGTATAGTTAATCAATCAAATCTAAATGATTTAGATGTGGATGAATATGATGGAAGTATATATACATATATGGCATCAAAAGGAGGAGAACTTGCAAAGAAATATTTAACAGCATTAGGAAGAGAAAGATATAGTATGTATAAAACAAATAACAATTCAGATGAACTAAAAGCAGAATATATTCAATAATTTTAATTTGAATAAAATTAAATAAAAAGCAAATACTAATAGTAGTAAAAATAAGGAGAAAATTATGAAAGAAATAATTTTTAAACTATTATTAGTATTTTTTTTATTAGTTATATATATGTATACATTAGTATGGCAAAACTTACCAAATGAATTAGTAGTTTTTGAAGGAGAAAAAATAGAGTTTAAAACAATTTTTGGAATTAGCGTTAATTCAAACCAAGAAACAATAGAAACATCTTCAAATACAAGTGAAGGAATAACAAATGAAGCAGGAAAAAAAACATTAGAAGTAAGTCTATTTGATAAATTACTAACAAAAGATGTAGAAGTAGATGTATTACCAAAAACTACTATTATACCAGTTGGAAACATTGCAGGAGTTAAACTATATACAAGTGGAGTATTAGTTGTAGGGATGTCAGAAATAGAAGGAGTTGATAATAAAAAATATAAACCATATGAAAATACAGGTATTGTAGAAGGTGATAGAATAACAAAAATAGATGAAACATATATATCTTCTACAAATGAATTAATTAATATAGTAAATAAATCAAATGGAGAAAGTATAAAAATAACATATATACATGAAGAAGAAAGCAAGGAATGTAGTATAGAGCCAATACAAACAAGTAGTGATGAATATAAATTAGGATTATGGGTAAGAGATAGTGCAGCAGGAGTAGGAACAGTAACATTTTATGAACCAAGTACAAAAACATTTGGAGCACTTGGTCATGGAATTACAGATATAGACACAGGAGAATTAATTAATATTGCATCAGGAGAATTTATAACAACAAGAATATTAAATATAACAAAAGGAGAAAGTGGAAATCCAGGAAAAATACAAGGAACAATAGAAAATCAAAAAAATATAGGAAAAATAAATAAAAATAGTAAATTTGGAATATATGGAAAAGTAGAAAATTTGTCAAGTCTAGAAATTGATACATCAAAAGAAATGGACGTTGCAACAAGAGATGAAATACAATTAGGAAAAGCAACTATACTTTGTAGTTTAGATAATAAATCAGTACAAGAATATGAAATAGAAATTGAAAAAATATATAAAGAAAATAATTATGATAATAAAAGTATGCAAATAAAAGTAACAGATGAAAGACTATTAGGAAAAACAGGAGGAATAATACAAGGAATGTCAGGATCTCCAATAATACAAAACGGAAAATTTGTTGGAGCTGTAACTCATGTATTAGTAAATAATCCACAAGAAGGATATGGCGTATTTGGAGATATAATGCTAAAACAAGCAAAAGAGGTAGATTAAAAGGAAATAAATAAGAAAAAAGAAAATTTGAAAATTCGCACAAAAAACACCTTGATAGAGTAAAACTCTAAAAAGGTGTTAATTTATTAACATTGGACCTATATTAGTGACAGTACCTGCACCAAGTGTCATAACAATATCATTAGATTTAACATGAGATTTTACAAAGCTTACACATTCATCAAAATCTGGAATATATAAAGCAGTTTTTCCAAGAGAATTTATTTTATCAACTAAATTTTTAGAAGAAACTCCATAAGTATTAGATTCTCTTGCTGCATATATATCAAGAATTATTATATTATCAAAATTTAGTAAGGCATTTGCAAAATCATCCAAAAGATTTTTAGTTCTACTATATGTATGTGGTTGAAAAATAACCCATGATTGATTATATTTTTTATTCATAAGAGATTTAGCTGTTGCTACAATTTCAGTAGGATGATGACCATAATCATCATATATTCTAACATTATTTTTCATTTTTCCAACATATTCAAATCTTCTATGAGCACCAGTAAATTTTTTTAATGCTGATTTGATATAAGGTATATCAATAGAATAATTATAACTTAAAGCTATACATGCTAATGAATTTAAAACATTATGCTTCCCTGGAACACAAAGAGAAAAATGTTCAAGCTTATTATTGTTATGATATACATCAAATGAAGGAAATCCATCTTCATTAAAAGTAATATTATCTGCATAAAAGTCAACATTTTTATTATTTATTCCATAAGTAATTACATTTGCCTTTGTATAATCTTTTAAATCTATACAATTTTTATCGTCGCCATTAATAACTAAAATACCATTACTAGGTAGCAATTTAACATATTTTATAAATGCGTTTTTTATGTTTTCGAAAGTTTTAAAATAATCTAAATGATCATTATCTATATTTAAAATTACTTCTGCTTTTGGACTAAATTTTAAAAAGCTTTCAACATATTCACAGGCTTCTATAATAAAATGTTCACTATTACCAACTAAATAATTTCCATCTATTTGCTTCAAGTAAGCTCCAACTTGTATACTAGGATCCTTCATAGCTTCAATAAATACAAGAGAAATCATTGAAGTAGTAGTAGTTTTTCCATGAGTACCAGATATACAAATAGTATCTTTATAGCATCTTGTAATTTCACCAAGAAAATCAGCTCTTTCAATTGTAGGAATATTTAGTTTTTTAGCTTCAACCATTTCTGGATCATCTTTTTTTATTGCAGCAGAATAAACTACAACATCAGCTGCTTTAAGACTATTTAAATCATGCCCAATTGTAACTTTAATTCCTTTTTTTATTAAATTTTGTACAGTTTCAGAGTCAGAACTATCAGAACCAGTAACATTAATACCCCAATTTTTTAAAATAGCAGCAATTCCACTCATACTGACTCCGCCAATTCCAATCATATGTACATTATTATATTTTCTCAAATTATCTATATTTGGCACAAAAATCACTCCTCTTGATAACATAGCTAATTATATAATTATAGAGCAAAAATTTCAATAGTTTTAATAAAAATTACTGATATATGTTATGAAAAAACTAAAAAAAAGTTACATATAAAAAAATTAAATCATTAAATTTAATTTTTTTGTAAAAAAAAGAAGGAAAAAGATTTTTTTTGAAGAATAATATAATTGTACATAGAATTAAACGGTATGTACAAAATTTAAAAACTTAGGGAAGGCAGGTGCATTTAAAAATGCAAATCACAGATGTACGTTTAAGAAAAGTAAATTCAGAAAACAGAATGAAAGCTGTTGCTTCTGTAACATTCGATAATGAATTCGCAGTTCACGATATCAAAGTTATCGAAAGCCAAAATGGATTATTTATAGCTATGCCAAGTAGAAAAACTCCAAACGGAGAATTCAAAGATATAGCTCATCCAATCAATGCTGAAACAAGAGAGAAAATTCAAAAAGCTATTCTAGATGCTTATGAAGCACCAGAAGAAGAAAAATCAGAAGAATCAGCAGAATAATTAATAATTGTATATTAGAAAATAATAATTTTTCTTATATAGTATGAAAAGCACTTAAAGGTGCTTTTTTTAGGTATTGCAAAAATCAAAAAAACAATGTAAAATAAATAATGATTAAAAGTTAGGAGTTGTATATTAATGTATATAATTGTGGGATTAGGAAATCCAGAAGAAGAATATTCAAATACTAGACACAATATGGGATTTGATACAATTAATAAATTATCAAAAAAATATAATATTGAATTAACAAAAACAAATTTTAAAGGAAAATATGGTGTGGGAATGATAGAAAATGAAAAAGTAATATTATTAAAACCACAAACATATATGAATTTAAGTGGAGAAAGTATAAAGGAAATTCTACAATTCTACAAACTAAATACAGATAAATTAATAGTAATTTATGACGATATAGATATAGATACAGGAATAATCAAAATAAGGAAAACAGGAGGACCTGGGAATCACAATGGAATGAAATCAGTAATTAATGAAATTGGAACACAAAAATTTACAAGAATAAGAATAGGAATAGGACATCCAGAACATAAAGGAGATCTAATTAATTATGTAATAGGAAAAATTCCGGAAGAAGAAAAAGAAAAGTTAAATAAAGGTACTGACATAGCAAGAGATGCAACAATAGAAATAATAAAAAATGGAGTAGATATAGCCATGAATAAATTTAATTAAATAAAAGGAGTCAAAACATATTATGATAACAATAATAATAAACAAACAACAAGAAAAAAAACAAATAGCTTTAATAGTAGATGGAATATTAACAGAATATTATGAAGAAGATTTTAATGAAACAAGAAAAGAAGGAAATATATATATTGGTATAGTCAAAGACATTATAATCGGAATGCAATCTGCATTTGTGGACATTGGAGGAGAAAAAAATAGCTTTATCCATTTAAAGGACATTATGCCTAAAATAGATGAAACAAAAGAAGTAATAGACAATAACATAAATATAAAGAAAGTAATAAAACAAAACCAAAAATTATTAGTTCAAGTAAAAAAAGATAGTACAGAAAAAAAAGGAGCAAGAATATCAACACATATTAATTTACCTGGAAAATATATTGCTTTAATGCCAAATACAGATATAATTACAGTTTCACAAAAAATTGAAGACGAAAAAGAACAACAAAGATTAAAAGAATTAGTAAAACAAAATTTAAAAGAGGGTAATGGTGCAATAATAAGGACATCAGCTAGTGGAAAAACACAAGAAATAATTGATGATATAAAGAAAGTAGAAGCAAAATGGGAGAGAATAATAAAAACATCAATAAATCCAAATCTACAAAAGCCAAAATTGATATATAAAGGCGAAGATTTAGCAGAAAAAATGTTAATAGATTTAGCAGATGAAAAAGTAGATGAAATTGTTGTAAATACAAAAGAAGAAGCTGAAAAAATAGAAAAATATAAAAATGAAAATAATGAATACAAAGATACAAAGATTATAATAGAAAAATCAAATGAAGTATTTTCAAAATATGATTTAGAAAAACAAATAGAAAAAATGCATAATAGAAAAATATGGCTTAAATGTGGAGGATTTATAACAATTGACAAAACAGAAGCATTAACAGCCATTGATGTAAATACAGGAAAATATACAGGAACCAAAGATTTAGAAAAGACAATATTTAAAGTAAATATGGAAGCAACAAAAGAAATTGCAAAACAATTAAGATTACGTGATATTGGAGGAATAATAATAGTAGATTACATAGACATGAAAGATGAAAACAATAAAAAAGAAATAGAAAAGTTATTAAAAGAAGAATTAAAAAAAGATAGAACAAAAACACAAGTAGAAGGATTTACAAAATTAGACTTGATGGAATTAACAAGAAAGCATATATGTAGTCATAAAGATTAAAGATATGTGGTATAAATCATTAATTTTAGAAGTTTAAAGGATAATTTAAATATTAGCATTAAATAATAAAAAATACAAAACAAAAATATAGAAATAGAAAGGTAATAATAAATGAATGTAGGATTTGTACATTTGGGATGTAGTAAGAATTTAATTGATACAGAAGCAACAATAGGAGAATTTAAAAAACATAACTTTAAAATTGTAAGTAAAGCAGAAAATGCAGATATTTTACTAATTAATACATGTGGATTTATTGAATCTGCAAAAGAGGAAGCAATAAATACAATTTTAGAGATGGCTGAATATAAAAACAAAAGATGTAAATATCTAATAGTAATGGGATGTCTAGTTCAAAGATATTATGATGAATTAATTAAAGCTTTACCAGAAGTAGATTTATTTATAAAAATAGAAAATTATGATACTTTATGGGAACAAATAGAAGATTTAATAAAAAGAAACATAGTAAAAAAAATGAAAAAGTCCAATAAAAAAATTACCCAGATACCTACAATGCCAATGTTAACACAAGAACAGTTTCTAGAAAGAGTATTAACAACACCACAAGATTATGCATATTTAAAAATAGGAGAAGGATGTAGTAATAAATGTACATATTGTGCTATCCCATATATAAGAGGACCGTTTGTAAGTAGAAAGAAAGAAGATATAATTGAAGAAGCAAAAGAACTTAGCAGGAAAGGGATAAAAGAACTAATAATAATTGCACAAGATACAACAAAATATGGAATAGATATATATGGAGAAAGTAAACTTGCAGAATTGTTAGATGAAATAAGCAAAATAAAAGGAATAAAATGGATTCGCTTTCTATATTCATATCCAGAAGGAATAACAGAAGAACTTATTGATATTGTCGCAAAAAACAAAAAAATTGCAAAATATTTTGACATTCCAATTCAACATAGTAGCAATAAGATATTGAAAAAAATGAATAGAAGAACAAATAAAGAACAAATAAGAAACATTATAAGTAATATTCGCAAAAAAATCCCCGATGTAGTAATAAGAACAAGTTTAATAGTAGGGTTTCCAGGAGAAGAAAAAGAAGATTTTGAAGATTTATTAAAATTTGTAAGAGAAATAAAGTTTGATAGATTAGGAACATTTATGTATTCAAAAGAAGATGGAACGCCAGCAGCAAAACTTCCTGAACAAATACATGGAAATACTAAAAAATCAAGATATAATAAAATAATGGAAGAACAACAAAAAATAGCATCACAAAAAATGAAAGAAAAAGT
>CALXKA010000029.1 GCA_944388765.1 uncultured Clostridia bacterium | reverse complement strand
GTTAGAGTTTTTTGAATTAACTCTCAAAATCCAGTTATATCAATGTACTTGTGAATGTAGTCACAATCTTAGAAGGCATGTGCTCTATCCAGCTGAGCTACTGACCCATATGTAAATGACATTAAATATAATAGCACAAAAACAGACAAGTGTCAAGAAAAAATAAAAAATTTTAGTTAAGACTAAACAAAATTAATAAATAAACCCAAAATACCTAATAGACCAAAAACAAGAAAAATAATATTAGATAAAATAGAAATTATAGAAGGCTTTAAATAGTAAGATAAAAACTTACCACAAAAAATAGCAAGTAAATTACTCAAAACCATACCTGCAATAGATCCACAAATTAAAGAAAATTTATATAAAGGATATTCAAGTCCTAAACCCAAAGAAGCTAAGAATGTCTTATCTCCTAATTCACCAACAATAATTGAAATAGCAATCATTCCAATTGCACCTAAATGTAAATGAGAAAATCTACTAAAAAAAGAAGGCTTTTTAGTAGTATTAGTATTTGGTTTTTCAGGTAAAAAACCTATAATACCAAAAAGAATAAAGGAAAAATAAGTAAAAAGTTTTAAGTAAAATTGAAAAGAGATATGAGAAAAAGAGGCAAGTTTACTACCAAACAAAATTGCTAATCCATGGCTAAAAAATGTACCTAATGCAACTCCTAACAGTATTTTATAAGCTTTATTTTTAGTAGAAAAAGATAATACCAACAACTGAGTTTTATCTCCAAGTTCTGCAAAAAATATCATTGAAAAAGAAATAATAAAGGGATACAACAAATTCATAACATACTCCAATCAAATACTTAAAATCTTATTAAATATAATTCAAAAAATATATAATTATTACAAAAATAAAATAAAACAAAAATAGCAAATAGTTATAAATTTCTCTTAATGTAAATTTTTTGTGAATTGCTTTACTTTAAAAAAATAAAATGATAATATGTTAGGGAAATACGAATTACAAGAGAATCAATGTGAAAAGAAGGAGGAATTTTTTGTGATAGAAGTAAAAAATGTTACAAAAAAATATGGTAAAGTAATAGCCGTTGACGATATCAGCTTTACCATAAATGAAGGCGAAATAATTGGTTTATTAGGTCCAAATGGAGCTGGAAAGAGTACAACGATGAACATGTTAACAGGATATATTGAACAAACATCAGGAACAATCATAATAGATGGATATGATATGTTAAAAAAACCTAAAAAAGCGAAAAGAGAAATTGGATATATGCCAGAGGGAGTACCGCTATACACAGATTTAACTGTAAGAGAATTTGTTAGATATATGGCAGAAATTAAGAAAGTAAATAAAAAAGAAAGAAAAGAGAAAGTTGAAAAAATAATTGAGCAAACAGGATTAAAAGATGTTGAAAAAAAATTAATTAAAAATTTGTCAAGAGGATATAAACAAAGAGTAAGTATGGCAGGAGCATTGGTTGGAGAACCAAAAATATTAATTTTAGATGAACCAACAGTAGGGCTTGATCCTAAGCAAATAACTGAAATAAGAAGTTTAATCAAAGAATTAGGAAAAACACATACTATTATTTTAAGTTCACATATTTTGTCAGAAGTAAGCCAAATCTGTAATAAAGTAATAATTATAAATAAAGGAAAAATTATTGCAGTAGATACACCAGAACATCTAGAAAACAGAGTAACTAGTGAGAATTGTATATATGTTACAGTAGAGGATACTGAAAACAAAATGAAAGATATTAAAAATAAGATAAAAGATATAGAAAAAGTAGAATTAATAGAAGAAAATGAAGACGGAACAAAACAGTATATGATAGAAGCTAGAAAAGACATAGATTTAAGAAAAACAATATTTTCTGAATTTGCAAAAGAAAATATTACAATATTTGAAATGAAAAAAGCTGATACAACACTTGAAGATGCATTTATGAAATTAATAGAAGGAGGGGAAAATAAATAATGTGGGCAGTAATTAAAAAAGAAGTAAAATCATATTTTTATTCTCCGGTAGGTTATGTATTTATAGGATTATTCCTAATAATGTTTAGTATATTTTTCTACACAGATGTATTTACATATCAAAGTACAAATTTTGAATATATATTTTACTCAGGAGCAACTATTCTAACATTTATAGTACCTATATTAACAATGAGAACATTTGCTGAAGAAAGAAAAACAGGAACAGAACAATTATTATTGACATCACCACTTAGTATTACAAAAGTTGTTATAGCAAAATTCATAGCTGCAACACTAATAGTAGTTATAACAGAACTTTGCACATTTTTATATTTTGCTATTTTAAGTTTTTTTGGAACACCACATATAACAACAGCCTTAGTAACATTATTTGGATTTTTACTACTTGCAATGAGCTATATATCATTTGGAATACTTGCATCTAGCATAACAGAAAACCAAATAATTGCAGGAGTAATAACAATAGGATTTTTTATACTAACATGGTTTTTACCATCATTTAGTGATATATTTACAAACTTCTCACTTATCAATATGTTCTCTAAATTTCCATCAGGACAAATTGATATTGCAGATACAGTAACATTTATTACATTTACAATTGCATGTCTATTATTAACAGTAATATTTATGCAAAGAAGAAAAAGTGTAAGATAAAGGGAGGGAAAAAGTTTGAAAGAGAAGAAAGAAAAATTACCAAAGGAGCAAAAAACTAAAAAAGAACCAAAAGTAAAAAAAGAAAAAAAAGACAAAGCTCCAAATAAATTTATACAAACAATAAAAAAGAAATGGTTAATAGATGGAACAAAAACAACTATTTTAGTATTAATAATTATAGCAGCATTTATAGCAATTAATATAGGAATGCAAGCATTAGATTTAACACCACTTGATTTTACTCAGGAACAATTATATACATTAACTGATGAAAGTAAAGAAAGAGTAAAAGATATAGATAAAGATGTAAATATATATTTTATAGGGTATACAGATGATGATTCCACAGTTGACTTAGCAAAACAATATGGAAAAGCAAACGAAAAAATAAATGTAGAAGCAATAGAGGATGTAAATGATAGACCAGATTTAACACAAAAATATGGAATAGAAAGTGGAACAACAGGAATAATAATTGAATGTGGAGACAGATCAAAAGTTTTAACAGCGAGTGACTTAGTTACTTATGATATGACAACATATGAAACGATAAGTATAGCAGAGGAAAAGTTAACAAGTAGTATATTATCAGTAACAACTGATGAAATACCAAAGGTATATTTCTTAGAAGGATATAGTGATTTTTCATTAGCACAAAATATGTATTATTTAAGTGTATATTTAGGAAATGAAATAAATGAAACTGAAAGTCTAGATATATTATCAACTGGTAAAGTTCCAGATGATTGCGATACATTAGTAATTACAACACCAAGCAAAGATTTTGATGATGTTGCAACAAATTCAATTTTAGATTATATAAACAATGGTGGAAACATATTATGGTTAAATGCAGCAATAGCAGAAGAACAAGATTTTCCAAATGTCAATAAGATACTTGCAACATATGGAGTAAAACCATTTGAAGTAGGAATAATAAGAGAAACTGATACAAGTAAAATGGTTTCAGAATCACCAGATTTAATAATGCCAGAAATTCAATATTCAGATATAACAAAAGACATATATAATACAACAGGCGTTATATTTGTAAATGCTACAAAAATAAACATAGATACAGATAATTTGACAGAGTTAAATGTAGAAGAAAACGATTTATTACTTGCAAGTGAGGGATCATATTTTAGAACAAACTTTAATAATCAATCAAATGCAGCAGCAGATGACGAAGAAACAGGAACATTTGTAGTGGGGGCAGAAATGATAAAAACAATTAAAGAGGCAAATGAAGAAACAGGAGAAAGTGAAGTATCATCTAAGTTAGTTATTTATGGAGAAAACTATTTCACATCTGATTACCAATTAAGCCAAAATTCACAATATGGTGCAATTCAATTAGCATACAATAAAGATTTAGTATTAAACTCAATTGCATATTTAGTTGATAGAGAAGAAGATATTACAGCAAGAAAAGATACTGGAACAGTAACATATACAGCAACAGAACAACAAGATACAATAATAAGAGCAATAATATTTACAGTCCCAGCAGTAATTATTATAGTAGGAATTATAGTATGGCAAGTTAGAAGAAGAAAAAAATAGAATAAAAGATAAAAGAATCCCATAAACTATTATGGGGTTCTTTTATAGTATAAAAAACAATGCCTCATGGGAGGAAAATGTGAAAAACATAACAAAAGTAATTTTTGTGATTATAGGCACATTTATAGGTGCTGGTTTTGCATCAGGGCAAGAAATTTATTTATTTTTCTTTAAATATGGAATAAATGGAATAATTGGTATAATAATATCAAGTTTAATTTTAGGGATAATTATATCTAAGACATTAAAAATTATAAAAAAAAATAATATAGAAAATTATGAAGAATTTTTAAATATAATTTTAAAGAATAAGAATAAAAAAGTAGAATTAACAAAACTAATAAATTTAATAGTAAATATATTTATATTAGTAACTTTTTTTATTATGATAGCAGGATTTGGAACATATTTTTCACAACAATATGGATTAAATCAGATAATTGGAAGTAGTATACTTGCGTTAATAACATATATAATTTTAAATACAAATGTAAAAGGAGTAGTAAAAGCAAATGAGATAATAGTTCCTATTCTAATAATTCTAGTAGTGATAATTGGATTATTAAACTTAAAAAATTTACCATTAATGCAAATAAAAAACTATTTAATACCAAATAATAGTCTAGAATTTATATTAAAAGCAATCATTTATGCTAGCTATAATAGTATTTTATTAATACCTGTATTAATTACATTAAATAAATATATAAAAAATAGAAAACAAACAACAATAATAGGAGTGATAAGTGCTCTAATTATATTAACAATGTCAATACTAATATTTTTATTATTATCAAAAGTAGATGTGAATATAGAAAATTTAGAAATGCCAGCAGTGTATGTCGTATCAAATATGCTAAAAATTTTAGAATATATATATGGATTTATAATATTAGGTTCAATATTTACAACAACGATTTCTCTTGGAGTAAGTTTTTTACAAAATATAAGTAAAAATAAAAAAAGTTATACACAGACTGCTTTAATTATGTGCATAACTTCTGTTATAATCTCAAAAATCGGGTTTTCAAATTTAGTAAATATGCTTTATCCAATTTTCGGATATTTAGGAATATTACAGATATGGAAAATATTAAAAAACAAAAATTATTACTAAAATTTTTTATCAGCTTGAATAGATATAAAGCTATGCTTTATAATTAGTGATATATGAAGGAGAAATAGATCTAATTGGAAGGTAAAAATTATAGAAATTAAAAATCAATTTAAAAATCAAAATAGCATGAAATAGCAAGAATTTCTTGCTATTTTTCTATTTATATAGTAAAATAAAACAAAAATTTAAAGTTTATAGGTGTCCTGAAAAAACCTAAATAAAAAATAAGGAAAAAAACAAATGAAAGATTTTTGGGAAGAAGTAGAAAAAGAAAATACAAAAAAGAAGATAAATAAAAAGAAAATTATTATAATTTCAATAATCACATTAATCCTAATATCAATAATAACAATATCTATAATATATGTTAAAAATCAACAAGCAAGAGATTGGATAGATAGAAATATATTTAGAAAAGAAGTGTTACAAGATAAAGTAACAACAATAGAACTAAAAGATAACCAGAATAATATATACGCATTTAATAAATATATAGGAATATTAAATAAAACTGAATTTAGCATATACAATCAAAATGGAGATTCAGAAGCACAATTAGAAATACAAATATCAAACCCATTATTTAATTCTGCAAATAGATTCTTAGCAATTGCAGAAAATCAAGGACAAAAAATGTATATAATTGAAGATAAAGAAATAAAATGGGAAGCGGAAGTAGAAGGAAACATAGAACAAATAAATATTAATAAAAATGGTTATGTAGCTGTTTCAATAACTGGAACTAGTTATAAAACAGTAGTAGCAGTATATTCACCAGAGGGAAAAGAATTATTTAAAACATATCTATCATCAAGTAGAGCAGTTGATGTAACAATATCAAATGATAACAAATATTTAGCAATTGCAGAAACAGATACATCTGGAACTATAATAAAATCAAGTATAAAAATAATTTCAGTAGAAAAAGCAAGCACAGATCCAACAAATTCAGTAGAAAAAACATATGAAGGGGAAAACAATAAATTAATAACAAACATACAATATCAAGATAAAAATAAATTAATATGCATGTATACCGACAAAATAACAATAATAGAAAATGATGAAGAAACAAATCTAATAAACAATGAAAATAAGAAAGTAATATTCCAATCAGTGGAATTAACAAATCACGTAGTTTCAATAGAAGAAGAATCATCAGGATTATTTACTGCAAACTCAAAAGTAAATGTAATAAATGTTGATAATAAAGAAACAAAGACTTACACAGCAGAGAGTGTTACAAAAGAGATGATAACTTATGGAGACAAGATAGCATTAAATTTAGGAACAGAAGTAGAATTTATAAATACAAGCGGATGGCTTGTAAAAAGATATATCGCAAATCAAGAGATAACAAGTATAGTAATGTCAGATAATATGGCTGGAATTGTATATAGAGATAAAATAGAAATTGTAAATCTATAAAATTAGGAGGAAAACAAAATGGGAATAATCGTAGATATTGTATTAATAGCTTTTCTAGCGTTATCAATATTTTTAGGTTATAAAAAAGGTTTAGCACAACTTGCGATAAAATTGTGTGCATTTATAATAGCGATATTAATCACATTTATATTATATAGACCAGTTGGAAATCTAATTATAAACACAACAAGCATTGATGAAAGTATAGAAGATGCAATATATAATAAAGTAACACAAATGATACAAGAGGATAATGAAAATGAACTAACAAGTGGATTAATTGAGAGCGCAAAACAGGGAATGTTACCAGAGGCAGCAAGAGAATTAACAATAAATATAATATATGGAGGAACTGCTATAATACTATTTATAATAGCAAGAATAGCATTAATTTTTATTTCAGCATTAGCAAATTTAATAGCAAAATTACCTATTATAAAACAATTCAATGAAGTAGGAGGAGCAGTTTATGGACTTTTAAGAGGATTAGTTATAATCTATGCAATATTAATTGTAATTAGCTTTATTGGACAAATAAATCCTAAAAACATTGCAACACAAACTATTAGTGAAAGTATATTAGGTAGAACAATGTATGAAAACAATATTTTTAACGTATTTTTTAAATAAAATTTGTCTTTATTTGTTGCCTTTTGTAACGAATTTTGCTATACTAATATCATGAAATTTTAGGAGTGAGTAATTTTGGAAAATAAAAAATCAAACAAAAGAACAACCAAAACAAAAAATAAAGGAAATGTCAAAAACAATAAATATAAAAATACAAAACAAAAGAAGAAAATGAAAAAATGGAAAAAAGTTTTGCTAATAATATTTCTGATACTACTAATAGCAGGGGGAGTATTTGCATATAGAGTATATAAGAACGGTTGGGGATTATCAGGAATGCTAGCAACAGTCGTAGGACATGATGAATATACAAAAAAAGATTTAAATGAATTTAGATGTTTGGTATTAGGAATAAGTACAGATGAAGAAGGAGCTTTACTAACAGATACAATCATGGTTGCTTCATATAATCCAAACACACAAAAAGCAACTCTTCTTTCAATACCTCGTGACACATATACAGGTAAAAACCCTAAAAAGGCAACAGCATATCAAAAAATAAATTCAATATACAGTAGAAATGAAGATCCGCAAGATGTATTAGATGCAGTAAATGAAATAACAGGATTAGATTTACAATACTATGTTATAATAAAAACAGAAGGATTTATTGAACTAGTAGATGCAATTGGAGGAGTCACATTCAATGTTCCAATAGATATGGATTATGATGATACATCACAAGATTTACACATTCATTTAAAAGCAGGAGAACAACAACTAGATGGCGATAAAGCAGAACAATTAGTTCGTTTTAGACATAATAATGATGGAACAACATATCCAGAAGAATACGGAAACAATGATTTAGGAAGAATGAGAACTCAAAGAGAATTTATAATGGCAGTAATAAAACAAACAGCAAAAATGGAAAATATATTTAAATTAGGAGAAATTCTAAATGTTGCAGAAAAAAATGTTATAACAAATGTTGACTTCAATGTAGCAAAAGATTATATTCCATATGCAGTAGAGTTTAATACAGATAACCTATTAACAGCAACATTACCAGGAACAACACCGCCATGGAATCAAACAAATGGAGTAAGTATATTTGTTGCAGATGAAGAAGAAACAGAAAGCCTAATACAAGAGTTATTTTATGATAGGGACTTAGAACAACCAACAGAAGAAGGAATGGAAAATGCAACTTCAATGCAAACAACTGTAAGTAAGGCAGATGTGAAATTAGAGATATTAAATGGAAGCGGAAATAGTAAAAATCTTCAAAAGGTTGTAGACGAATTAAAAAGTACCGGATACGAAGTATATAGGACAGGAACAACAAATACAACTTCAAAAACTACTATAATTGATAAAAAAAATACAGCAGATACAATATTAGAAAACGTACAAATGGTATTAGGAGTTGGAACAATATCTAGTACAGAATCAAGTTCAAGTAAAGCAAATATTACTATTATAATAGGTAAAGATTATGAATAAAATAAAAAAGGACTTAATATAAAAATTAAGTCCTTTTAAAGTAAATATAATAATAAATTATTTCTTTTTTCTATATTTCTTAGGTGTATGATAAAAAATCATATAAATTAAAATAACAATAACAAAAATTAAACAAATATATATAACATAGCGAGGGATATGAAATTGTTCAACATCATGTGAAGCAATTAGGTCGCTTGTGTATTTTATACCATTAACAGTATAAGATACTCTACCTAATATGTCTCCTTGCATAATAGGAGCTTTAATATTATTATTTAAATCAATTTCTGGTTTGATATTTGATATATCATCAGAATTTTGTACCAAAGCAGGAATATCTTCATATATTAACAAATCCAATTGTTTAGTATCATTAGTTGCATTTTTTACTTCTATTTGTGTTATTACATCATTTTCATTTGCTATATTTTTTAAAGAAAAATTATTATATCCATATTCATATAAAGAAATAACATCTTCAAATCTAGAATTAGACGTAGGACAACCTAAAACTACACAAATTAATTCTATATTGTTATTGTAACCTGCTGTAACTAAACAATCACCGGCTTGTGAAGTAAAACCAGTCTTCCCGACAGTAATGTAAGAAGTATAATAATTACTTTCAGGAACAATTAAAAAATTAGTAGAAGTATATAAACGATTATCCTTCATATTAGTCGCAGGAATAGCACAAGAAGCCATACCAGCTAATCTTCTAAAATTAGTATTCTTCATACAATATTGCATTAGTTTTGCCAAATCAGAAGGAGTAGTATAATGATTTTCATCATGCAAACCATAAGCATTAGTAAAATGAGAATTAGTCAAACCTAATTCATTCAATTTTGTATTCATCATAGAAACAAAACTGTCGATAGAACCACCAACATATTCAGCTAAAACATTTGCAGCGTCATTTGCAGAATGAACCAAAAGAACCTCTAATAATTGTTCAACAGTTAATTGTTCACCAACTTGAATATCTGCTATTGAATAGCCATAAGGAATAGTAGTAACAGCTTCATGGCTTGCAGTTACTATATCATCTAAATTACCATTTTCAAGAGCTAAAATTGCAGTCATAATTTTTGTAGTACTCGCAGGATACATTCTTTCATTTTCGTTTTTAGAATATAGCACTTTGTTGGTTCTATTATCCAATAAAATAGCACCATTAGCTGATACAGATGGTTCACTACTTGCATATATATATAAATAGTTTACATTACAAAATAAAAATACAAATAGTAAAAAAATAATAAGAAAAAATTTTTGTAATCTATTATTTATCAACTTTAAATTCATTCCTTTCATAATTATTTATAATAATATATCGTATTATGTCAAAAAATTCAATTTATTTTCTAAAATTCATATAAATTTAAGATAAAATAGTACTAGTATTTATAAATAAAAGATAGTGCATAAAAAATATAAAAATACTTGACAAAACGCAAATTATATATTAAAATGTTAGCGCGAGCTAACAAAAAGGAGGAGAATATGAAACTAACAAATTCACAAGAAGAATACCTAAAAACAATATATTTATTAGAAAAAAATAAACAGAAAGTAAGAGTGACTGATATTGCAAAAAAAATGAATATAACAAAACCAAGTGTAAATAAAGCTCTAAAAATTTTAAAAGAATTGCAATTGATTAATTATGAAGTATATGGTGATATTAACTTAACAAAACTTGGACAAGAACAAGCAAAAGAGATAATAAAAAAGCAAGATATACTAGAAACATTTTTAATAGGAATATTAGAAATAAAAAAAGAGCAAGCACAAGAAGAAGCAAAAGCAATAAAATATGCAATGTCGAAAGAAAGTATAGATAAATTAGACTTATATATTAGTAAAATATTAGATTTAGGAGATTTAAAATGTGGATATGATAGAAACAACGAAAAATGTAGAAATTGTATAAAAATAACAGCAAGAGAAAGACTTAAAAAAGCAAGGTTATAGGAACCAAAAAACCTAAATATAAAGAGAGAATGGAGAAAAATATGTTATTAGAATTACAAGATATATGCTTTGAAAGAGATGGAAAAAAAATATTAAAAAATATAAATTTAGAAATAGATCTAGAAAAATTTATTGCAATTACTGGGCCAAATGGTTCTGGAAAATCAACATTAGTAAAAATTATAATGGGAATTGAAAAACCAGATTCTGGAAAGATTATATTTGATGGAAAAGATATAACAAATTTAAGTATAAATGAGAGAGCAAATTTAGGAATAAGTTTTGCTTTTCAACAGCCAGTAAAATTCAAAGGAATTACAGTATATGATTTATTGAAAATGGCTGGAAGAAAAAGAATATCAAAAAAAGAAGCATGTGAAGTTCTATCAAAAGTAGGACTGTGTGCAAAAGAATATGTTGATAGAGAAGTAAATGGTTCTTTATCAGGAGGGGAATTAAAGAGAATTGAAATTGCAACTGTTGTATTAAGAGGTGCAAAATTAACAATATTTGATGAGCCAGAAGCAGGAATAGACTTATGGAGTTTTAACAATTTAATAGAAGTATTTGAAAATATGAGAGAATTAATAAAAGGAACAACATTAATAATTTCACACCAAGAAAGGATTTTAAATATTGCAGATGAAGTAATTCTTTTAAAATCAGGAAAAATAGTTAATAGAGGATCTAGTAAAGACATATTAGAAAAAGAACTAATAAATAGGAAATGTTGTAAAGTAAATAAATGTAGCAATAACTAATTGAGGAGGGAAAATATGAGTGAAAAGATTGATAAAATAGACAAAGACTTACTAAATGAAGTCTCTAATTTGGAAAATATGACAAACGGAGCATATAATATTAGAAAAAATGGACAAGGAATAGAAAGAAAAGTAACAGAAAATGTTAATATAGTAACTAAAACAGACAAACCAGGAATAGATATATATGTTAAAGAAAATACAAAATTTGAATTTATACATATACCGGTAATAATTACAGAAAGTGGATTAAAAGATTTAGTATATAATGATTTCTATATTGGAAAAAATGCTAATGTAATAATAGTTGCTGGTTGTGGAATTCATAACGATCATCACAAAGACTCTCAACATGACGGGATACATAGATTTTATCTAGAAGAGGGAGCAAAAGTAAGATATATTGAAAAACATTATGGTGAAGGAAATGGAGATGGCAAAAAAATATTAAATCCTGTAACAGAAGTATACTTAAAAAATGGAAGCAGTATGGAAATGGAAAGCACACAAATAAAAGGTGTAGATTCTACAATAAGAGAAACAAAAGGTATTTTAGAAGAAAATACAAACTTTATTGTAACAGAAAAAATAATGACACATGGAAAGCAATTTGCAAAAACAATATTTGATGTAGAATTGAATGGAGAAAATTCAAGTGCACATGTGACATCTAGATCTGTTGCAACAGACAACTCAAAACAATACTTTGTATCAAAAATTTACGGAAATGCAAAATCTTTCTCACATAGTGAATGTGATGCAATAATAAAAGATAATGCTATTGTTACAGCAACACCAGAAGTAACAGCTAATCACGTAGATGCAAATTTAATACATGAAGCTGCAATAGGAAAAATAGCAGGAGAACAAATAATAAAATTAATGACATTAGGGTTTTCAGAAGAAGAAGCAGAACAAGAAATTATAAACGGATTTTTAAAATAGAGATAACTAGTATTTTCTAGTTATTTTTTTATAATTAAAAAAGATAAAAAGTATAAAAAATATTGAAGAAAATAAAAAAAATTTAAAATTTTAATCCTTTTTTCATAAAAATGTGAGATAATAAGAAAAACTACATATCGAGGTGAGCGATTTTGAAAAAAGGAAAACATTCAAAGAGCAGACAAGATATGATAAAAGAAAGAGCAAAAAAAGATATAAAAAGAAGACTAATAGTGCTTATTATTTGTCTAGCACTTATTACATTAGTAATACAAATGCAAAATGAAGATAAACAAGTAAGTACACAAGAAGAAGTAACCAAAAATTTAGAAGAAAATAATAATGAAGAACAAATAGCTGTTGAAGAAGCAATAACACCATCAGAAGATGAAGAAATAAAAAATTTAATAACTGAAATCAAAACAGCAAATAATTTAACAGAAGCAAACTTTGCGTTCTTCTATTATAATCCACAAACACAAAAATACTATTTTGATAACCAAGATAAATATTTCAAAGGAGCAAGCACAGTCAAAGTACCTGTTGCAATGATATATTATGATAAAATCAGAAATGGAGAATTAACATTAGAAAGTACATTACAATATACAAATGATGATTATGAAGCAGGAGGAGGAACAACATCTTCAACATATAATGTTGGTAACTATATTCCAATTAACTTTTTGCTTAAACAAAGTATAATAAATAGTGACAATACAGCAGTAAATATACTAATAGATGGAATTGGATATAGGAATTGTAGGGAACTAATGACAAAATATTCAGATGAAGAATTTATAGAGGATTTTTACACATCAAATTTAATAAAGGCATCATTCGGATTTGATATAATAAATCATATATATCAAAATCAAGAAAATTATCAACAACTAATAGAATATATGAAACAATCATCATTTGGTGAATATTTGAAAAAATATATAACAGAATATGATGTGGCTCATAAATATGGAAGTTATGCAGGAAATGTACATGATTATGGAATAGTATATGCAGATAGTCCATATTTGATAGGAGTATTTACAAATGGAGTATCAGGAGCAGATGAGCTAATAGCCAATATAAGTAGACAAGTATTAAACAAAATACAAGAAAAAGAAACATAAATATGTATATTAAAAAAATTTTAGAATATAATAGAAATATGTATATATATTTACCAAAAGTATTGACAATAATATGAAAAAAGAGTATAATAAAAATTGTCAAACATCGCGGGGTGGAGCAGTTGGCAGCTCGCAGGGCTCATAACCCTGAGGTCGATGGTTCGAGTCCATCTCCCGCAACCAATGGGATAATTATTCAAAATAGCTTGTATTAACGGATACAGGCTATTTTGTTGTTTGAAACTGAAATATTTTTACTTTAATTTTAAATATTTATATTTCACTAGAACATTGAAGTTTTTCATGACTTATATAATTAAAGAAGTGAAACATTTAATAAATATTTCACCTCTTTAATTAGTTGAAGGTATTTGATTCAAACAGTATCTGAAATTTTTATTGGACATCCAAGATGTTCTGCAATTCCTTGCTGCTCATTTTCTGATAAGCTTAAATAGAAAAATAAATCTCTATTACAGACTGGACAAGCAACCTGAACAGTTTCTTCACCTAATTGATCAAATTTTGAAACAAAAAGAATTTCAAAAGATGAATCATCATTAAAGTGAACAGAAACACGAGTAACACCAACTGTGATTGAATCAAATTTAAGTACCCTTTTCATAATTACCTTTCTGCCACATAGTAATATGGACTTGAAAACTTGTTGGTATGTTACGATAAAAGAAGTATATGATATTTGACATAATATAACAAGAGACTAATATAAAAATATTTTTGGTATATAATAATACTATCAATAATATATTTTTTATGATATAATTACAAAAACAACATTAAAAATATTGACAATATGAGAATAAATAAGGAGGAGAATAAAATGGAAATTTTAAAAGTAAATAGTGAAAACTTTGAAGAGGAAGTTCTAAACAGTAAAAACACGGTATTAGTTGATTTTTATGCAGATTGGTGTGGACCATGTAAAATGATATCACCAGTGATAGATCAAATAGCAGAAGAAAATCAAGATATAAAGGTAGTAAAAGTCAATGTAGACAATGCTCAGGATTTAGCAATGAAATATCAAGTAATGTCAATACCAACATTAGTAGTAATCAAAGAAGGAAAGGAAATAAACCGTTCAGTTGGTTTAAGAGACAAAGCTGAAATAGTAAATATGATAAAATAATTAAGAAATTGGATATCAACAAATAGTAGATATCCAATTTTTATAGTATATGATTAGAAAATAGTAACACAAACAATAAAAAATAAAGTGAAATTATTATTTTATAATTTCACTTTTAAAAAATCTTTCTTGAAACTCTGTTAATGCACGTATTTGAGCATTAGAAAAATATCTATTTTCAGGAACAACTACTAACTTATCATCATTATCATCAATTCTGTGAATTATAGCAATACATTTACCTGTAAAAGTTTCTAATGGTTCATATGTACCTAAAACATAAACATCTAATTCTTTACCATCACCACTAATAGTACCAGGAACATATCCGTAGTTAATAGGATATACATGATTAGGATATTTTTCTGAATGTTTACTTCCCATAGGTCTATCAATTTTTACAGTTATTATCTTATTTAAAAACTGAGTATTATTATTCAAAATCAACACCTCTTTCCTAAGAACATTATAAATTATTTCATTGGTAAACAATAATTAATATTACATAAATCATCCAAGTTAATATAATATAGATTATACAAATTATATAAAAATATTTCAATAAAATGAAAATAAAATTTAATAAAAAATAGTGAAAATATGACAAATTATGATATAATAATTTCAAATTTCAAAAGAAGGGGTATATTTATGGGAATTAAAGAACAAGGACAAATTTTTACTCCAAGACATATTGTAGAAGACATTTTAGAAAAAGCAGATTATAAAGGTAAAAAGATTTTAAAAAAACATGTAATAGATAATAGTTGTGGTGATGGAGCATTTTTAATAGCTTTTGTAGAAAAATATATAGATGAATATAAAAGACAACAAAAAACATTAGAGGGAATATCAAAAGATCTTGAAACATATATTCATGGAATAGAAAAAGATGAAAAAATATATAAAGACTGTATAGAAAATTTAAATAAATTATTAAAAGAGAAAAACATTAATAAAGTTAATTGGGATATATTAAATGAAGATGCATTAAAAGTAGATAAATATGATGGGAAAATGGATTATGTTATAGGAAATCCACCATATGTAAGAGTACATAATCTAAAAGAGCAATATAAAAATGTAAAAGAATATTCTTTTTGTGATAGTGGAATGGTAGACCTTTACATTGTATTTTTTGAAATAGGATTGAAAATGTTAAAAAAACCAGGAATATTATGCTATATAACACCAAACTCTTTTTATAACAGTGTAGCAGGAGAAAAATTAAGATATTATTTAGAAAATAATAAATGTTTAAAAAGTTTAGTAGATTTAGGACATTATCAACCATTTGAAGCTGATACATATACAGCAATTACAACAATTAGTAATGATAAAGAATTTAGAAAGTGTGAATATTATAAATACAATTTAAAAACGGAAAAACCAGAATTTATATCAAAAATGAGGTATGAGGATATTTTCTTAGATGGCAAAATAATATTATCAACATATAATAAAAGATATAAAAAATATATTGATGATAATAAATTTGTAAAACAAAGAGTAGAAGTAAAAAATGGGTTTGCAACACTAAATGATAATATATTTATAAACGAAAAATTTGACGAAAATATAAATACAATAGATGTAATAAAAGCTTCAACAGGACAATGGAAAAAATGTATATATCCTTATGATGAAAATGGAAATTTATTAGAATTTAATCAACTAACTGCCAAAACACAAGAATATTTAATAAAAAATAAAGAACCTTTAACAAAAAATAAAGGAAAACTAGATTCAGAATGGTATGGATTTGGAAGAAGTCAAGCAATAAAGGATGTATATAAAACAAAAATATCTATTAATACAACAATAAAAGACATTAATTCAATTAAATTAAATATAGTTGAACCAGGGGAAGGTATATATAGTGGATTATATATATTAACAGATTTACCATATGAAATAATAGAACAAAAAATATGCTGTCAAAACTTTATTGAATATCTAGAAGCTCTAAATAAATGTAAAAGCGGAGGATACTATACGATTTCATCAAAAGAACTAGCAACATATTTAAACTATGAAATAGAAGAGGAGATAAAAATGAATAATAAAGAATTTTTAGATGTAATTAAGCAATCTTTTTACAAATATTTAGAAACACATGCAAGAAGTACTGAAAAATTGAAAATATTACATGGAACAATAGCAAAAGATATAGAAAAAAGAATAGGTAGTGAATATAAGATATGTTCATTAGGATTAAATGAAGGAAAAGAATATGAAATGCAAGGAAAATATACAAAAAAGAAGACAGACATTACAATATTAAAAGATAATGATGTAAAAGTAGCTATTGGACTAAAATTTATTATGAGTAACTATTCTCAAAATTCTAATAACTACTTTGAAAATATGCTAGGAGAAACAGCTAATATAAGAATAACAAATAAACCTTATTTCCAAATTATAATACTTCCATCAATATTACCATATTTTGAAGATGGAGGGATCATAAAAAAATATGAACATATTTCTGAGGAGCACTTGAAAAAATACAAAAATCTATCATATGATAACCCAGAAGAATATAAACATGTGCCAACAAGGACTCTATTCTATTTTATTGATATACCACATTCTGATAGTATAAAAAATAAAAAGAATTACAAAAACTATTATATGAAAAATAATGAGTTAAAAATAAAAGTAAATAATAGAAAAAATGATTTTGGACCAAGTGTTATATACAATGATTATGAAAAATTTATAGAAATAGTTTGCGATACAATAAAAAAGGAAAAAAGTGAATAACTTTATATAAAAAAGACTGGATTTCCAGTCTTTACTTATTAAATTTTTTTCAAAAATCTCTGAAAAGTAGTATTTTTAGATTCATCCATAAACTTTAATTTTAAAAAGCCTAGTAAAAAACAAACTCCTATTAAAACAAATAAAAATATAAATATTATAAATAAATGTTCATATTGTTCTTCTCTTAACAAAGTAGAAAAATAAACTATATAATCTGCAATCATAAAATACTCCACCTTTTGATATATCTAGGAATATTTTACTAAACGAGAAATAAAAAGTCAATATAAAACATTCAAAACAATATAAAAAACACAACTATTTTTTTATAAATAATGCTATATTTTCAAACATTTCAAAAACTTTTATAATTTCTTCATCAGAATATTTATTTAAAAGTTTTTTAGTTTTATTAATAATTGTATCATCAAGACCGTATAAAATATAATCAGCAGAATGCCCACTTAAATCTCTAAGTTTTCTGATGCTCTTATAAACTAAATTGCCTCTTCCATTTTCTACTAAACCAAGGAATTGACTAGAAACTCCAACTAATTTTGCTAGTTGAGTTTTGTTCATATGTAATTCTTCTTCTCGTATCTTTTTAATTCTTTTACCTCTTTCAATTTGTTCTATATCATTTTTATCCATATTTTACCTCCATATATAAATAAAAAATAAAATACATACATATTTTAGGATATATGAAGTACAGTGTCATGAGTAAATATATTGCAGAAATATAGTATTTTATAGCGAAATATGGTATATTATGAATATAAGAGGAAAAGGAGGAAACAAATGGAATCTAAACCTATGAAATTATTAATAATTGAAGATGATGTAAATGAATGCAATGACTTTGTAAATAGCATAAAAGATAGAGAAGACATAGAATTAATTGGAATAACAGATTCAGATATAGAAGGTTTAAAATTAGTAAAATTAAAACATCCAGAAGGAATAGTGTTAGATCTAGAATTAAACAATAGTAAAACAGGAAACACAGATTCATTAGGATTTATATCAAGTTTAAAGAAACTAAACTTAAATTATGAACCAATAGTTATTGTAACAACACATATAAATTCAAAAAGAACATATGATATACTTCATAAAAATGGTGTAGATATAATCTTGTATAAAAACCATCCTAATTACTCGTCTAATTATGTACTAAACAAATTTATAGCTTTAAGAGAAGTTGCGCCACAAAAAACAGTACAAGTATTAAAAGAAGAATTAGAAAATAGTGAAAATAAGATATCAGAATATATATGTAATGAGTTAGATCTAATAGGAGTAACTGCTAAAATGAAGGGAAGACAATATATTCATGATGCTATATTATATCTAATTCAAAATCCAAATAGTGATATAAATGTAATAAGGTATTTAACAAAAGCATATAAAAAGTCTGGAAATACAATTACAAATGGAATTCAAAATGCAATTATACATGCTTGGAGAGTTACACCAGTAGATGACTTATTAGAATATTATACAGCAAGAATAAATCATGAAACAGGAATACCAACACCAATGGAATTTATATACTACTATGTAGATAAGATAAAGAAAGAATTATAACTTATACTACAAATGCTAAAAGTTCATATAGTATATCAATGCATCAGGTGGAATAAATTTTAATTAATGATAAAGTTTCAATATATCAAGTTAAATGATTAAAGAAACAAAAAAGCATAAATAATAATTTATAAAATAAATATTCAAAAAATTTGTCGAAATTTATATTTGTTTACAATATTCGACAAATTTTTTAATTAAAAGGTGATATATTATTTAAGCATCCTGTAATAAATGAAAAATGAACTTTGACAACAAAATACCCCCTAATATATAATTTCAATATAGACAA
>CALXKA010000028.1 GCA_944388765.1 uncultured Clostridia bacterium | reverse complement strand
TTGTTGTCTATATTGAAATTATATATTAGGGGGTTTTTTGTTGTCAAAGTTCATTTTTCATTTATTACAGGATGCTTATTATATAATTTGAAACATTCCAAAGCCACTACTACGTTTGCTTCCCATTCCTGCTTTGTATAAATACTCTAATAAATTTTTGTCTCCTGATATTTTAAATGTCCCTGCTGATGTTTCTATTTTCTTTTCATAGAATTTTACTATTATTTTTTTCGCATTTATTGCTTTCATATTAAAATTGTCTACAATATCTGTTGGAATATTAGTTATTTTTAATTGTTCCTTTATATTTGTTTTTAATGTATGCAAAAATTCTTCATCATTAAATGAATAATAATAATCTTTTTTATCTATTCTGCTTCTTACAACTAATGGAGACATGAATTTTATATTTAGTTCATCACTTGTAACTTTTTTTTCCATTATCATACTTATATTTTTTAATGTCCAAGAATTTTTATTTAATGGAAATTTTTTATTTTTTTGATGGTTAAATGCATTGTATAAGATAATTGAATTTCCATAATCTGCAATTGATATATTTAGTTCTATTTTTCTGTTTTCTATTATTATTTCTTTTTCTTTAAATTGTGGAAATTTTAAAAATACCGAGAAAGTAAAAGGTTTAATTATATTATCTTTTTGATTATAAAATTTTTTGTAATATTCTTCATTATATTCACTTAAAGATAATTTAATAAAACTTATTATACTTTTTCGGTATTGTATAGGTAGATTTTCATTTTCTAGATCTAAATTTAGTTTCAACCTCATTTTTTCACCTTCTTTTTTATATTTTGTAGTATATCATAGAAATTCAATTTATTCTGTCGAAATTTGTCGATTAACAAAATTATTTTTACGCTTTAACTTAGATCATATTATCTATTCCTCTAAATGTCGATACTTTAAAATTATTTATAACTTGTATAATTTTATGCATTGATAGAAAATTTTGACACATGTCATAATACAGTCGAAATAATTACTATTACTTTTTATTATAAAACAAAAAAATTCAGACATTTTAGTCTGAATTTTAAAATATCCTCAATATATCATTATATGCTACATACAATGATAGAGCTATTAATATTGAAAATCCTAATAATTGTATATTTATTTCTGTTTCTTGTTTTAGAGGTTTTCTTCTTATTGCTTCGATTATTAAGATTAATAGCTTTCCTCCATCAAGTGCTGGTATGGGTAATAAATTTGTAACACCAAGTGATAAAGATATTAAAGCCATCATTTGGAAAAATTCTCTAAATCCATCTGTTTTTGCAATTACTTCTGAAATTCCTACTGGTCCCATCATCTGGTCAACTCCAACTTGACCTGTAAATAGTTGTTTTAAACTATCTACAATTGATGATAAAAATTCTGCTGTTTGCATTCCTCCATTTATACATCTATTCCAGAAAGTATCTGGTGCTTGTTTTAGATTTATTCCTAAATAGTAAGTTGATATATAATCTGGTTTTAATTCAATTTTAATTTGTTGTCCTTCCCTTTCTACTGTTAATAGTATTGTATTTAAACCTTTTTCATTTATTACTTCTACTGCTTTATTTGGATCACCGTTAATTTCTATATCATTTACTTTTATTAATTTGTCATTTGCACGTACTTCGCTTCTTTCACTACTGCTTCCTTTTTCTACTACTATAATTTTAGCAGAATCATCTAAATATATTCCTGTGGTTTTTACTGGTACTTCTGTTGGCTTAGTGTTATATTCTAGTATTTCTCCATTTCTATTTACTTTTATATTTACCTCTTTTCCATTAGATTTTGAAATTGTTTCATTTATATCTTTTTGACTTTTTATTTCTTTACCATCTATTTCTATTATTTCATCTCCACTTTGTATACCAACTTGACTAGCAGCATAACCATCTATTGTTTCATCAACTACATTAGATACATATGTTCCATTTGTTGTAATTAGTGCAAAGCATACTATTACCGCAAAAATTATATTAACTGTTGCACCTGCTACGACAATTGCCATTCTTTTAGGAATACTTGCTTTTGAAAAAGATCTATCATCATCTGATTTTTCATCTTCTCCTTCCATACTAACAAATCCGCCTAATGGTATTAATCGCAAAGCATATTTTGTTTCTTTTCCTTGTTTTTTCCAAATAGTAGGTCCAAATCCAATCGCAAATTCATTTACTTTTACCTTACATAATTTTGCCACTATAAAATGCCCTGCTTCATGAATTAAAATTAAAAATCCTAATAATATAATTATCTTAATGGCAGCTATTAAAAAAGATATCATTTTTTCTCCTTTCTAGATTTAAAAAACGAAACTAAACTCATCTCTAAAAGAGAATTTTAGCTTCGTCCCCATTGTTTCCTCTTTTTAAAGTAGTGTAAATAAAGCATATGCAAATGGTGCTAGAAATATTAGGCTATCTATTCTATCTAACATTCCTCCATGTCCTGGTATTAGATTGCTATAATCTTTTATATCTACAAATCTCTTTATACTTGATGCTGCAAAATCTCCTATTTGTCCTATTAAACTAAGTATTAGCCCTATCATTGCTATAAAAGCATAAGAATAATCTGTTCCCCAGAACGTATTTGTTATATATGTATATAGTAACATTAATACTATTGCTCCAATTGTTCCAGCAATACACCCTTCTATTGATTTTTTTGGACTTATTTTACTAAATTTATGTTTTCCAAAATTTAATCCTATAAAAAATGCAAATATATCTGTTCCCCATGCTGCAATTATTGCATACCATATTAATATTTTTCCATTTTCCATGCCATTTATAAATGCTACAAACATCATAAAGAATACCACATAAAATATTCCTATAAATGTATATGCTATGTCTTTAAATGACGTTTTCATTTCTGTTGCAATTACTTGTGCAAATAATATTAATAGTATTGTAGGTACCGCAAGTGTTACAACCATATTTAGATATTCTCCTGGTACTATATGTATTACTGCTATACTAATACAACTTAAATATCCTAACCATCTTACTGGTTTTGCTACTTTTTGTACTGCATTAAAATATTCATTCATTGCAAGTAAAGCTATTATTGCTAATGCTGCATCTACTATATATTTATTCCCAATTAATAAAATTATTAATACTAATGGGAATCCTAATAATCCTGATGTTATTCTTTTTATATCCATGTTTTTCTCCTATATATTTATTTTAGTTTGCTCCGAATTTTCTTGTTCTTTTTTGATATTCTATAATTGCCTTATCTAAATCTTCTTCTTCAAAATCTGGCCAATTTTTTTGTATAAATAGTAATTCTGAATATACTGATTGCCATGGCAAGAAATTACTTAATCTCAATTCTCCACTTGTTCTAATTACTAAATCTGGATCTGGTTCATTTTTTGTATATAAATGTTCTGATATTAAATCTTCCTTTATATCATCTATATTTATTTCTTCTTCTTTAACTTTTTTTGCAATTTCTTTTACTGCTTTTACTATTTCATCTCTTCCTCCATAGTTTAATGCAATATTAAAAGTAACCCCTGTATTGTTTTTTGTTCTTTCCATACACTTTATTATACTTTTTTGCATTCCTTCTGAAAGAGCTGTAATATCTCCTAATATTTTTACCCTTATATTTTCAGTATCTGCTCTTTTAGAGTAGTCATCTAAATAGCTTTGTAATAATAACATTAATGATTTTACTTCATCTTCTGCTCTTTTCCAGTTTTCTGTTGAAAATGCATATACAGTTATATATCCTAAACCTATTTTATTTGCATATCTTACTATTTTTTCTAGTGTCTTTGCTCCTTCTTTATGTCCAAAACTAGCGGGTTTTCCTCTTTCCTTTGCCCATCTCCTATTGCCATCCATAATGATTGCAATATGTTTAGGCATATAGTTTTTATCAAAATCCATTATGTTCTCCTTATTTATTTCTATTTTGAATATATAAAGCTAAATTTCTTAAAAATTCTGCTTTTTCTCCATATTCTTTTAATTCTTCTATTGCTTCTTTTGTTATTTTATCTAATATTTCTTTTGATTTTTTTAATCCATATTGTGATACATATGTACACTTTTCTAACTTTTTATCGTTTCCAACTGGTTTTCCTAAAATTTCTTCATTTCCTTCTTCTGATAAGATATCATCTTTTATTTGAAAAGTTAATCCTATTTTTTCTGCATAATTTGTTAACTTTATTATATCTTCTTTACTTGCGTTTCCAAGTATTGCTCCCATCCTAACACAAAGTCTTAATAATGCTCCTGTCTTATTTTTATGAATATATTCTAATATTTCCCTTGAAATGCTTTTTCCTTCTAATTCAGTGTCTATATATTCGCCTGCAATCATTCTATCAACTGCTCCGTGAAAATTCGTTAAATGTCATTATCTTATCTTTTAATTCTTGTTCATTACTAGTATTTTTTAAATCTTCACTAATTACAATATATGCATTGTTTAATAATCCATCACCTGCTAAAATCGCAGTTGCTTCATTAAACTTTTTATGATTTGTTGGCTTTCCATGCCTAAAATCATCATTATCAATTCCAGGTAAATCATCATGTATTAAAGAAAAATTATGTACCATTTCTATTGCTACTGCATATGGGATACATTTTTCAAAATCCTTTCTAAACATCTCATATGTAGCTAATACTAAAATAGGTCTTAAACGTTTTCCACCAGCCATTAAACTATATTTCATTGACTCATTTAAAATCTTTTCTGGACATTCATATTTTCTTAAATATTTTTCTAATTCTTCATTTACTATTTTTTGATAATCTTTTAATTGTTCTTTAAAATCCATTCTATCCTCCTGGATATTGGAAACTACTAAAAACTATTTAGCATTTTTCCTATATTATAGTAAATTTAACTTTTAAACAGACATTACTTCTTTTTCTTTATTTTCTAATATTTTATCTATCTCTTCAATGTTTTTGTCTGTTATTTTTTGAATTTCATTTTCAGCATTTTTTAATTCATCTTCTGTCATTTCACCATCTTTTTGTTCTTTTTTTGCTTCGTCAATTCCTTCTCTTCTTATTGCTCTTATTGCTACTTTTGCTTCTTCTGCCATTTTACGAACATCTTTTACTATTTCTTTTCTTCTTTCTTCATTTAATTCAGGGAAGGCTAGTCTTATTACTTTTCCATCATTATTTGGGTTAATTCCAATTTCTGATGCTAATATTGCTTTTTCAATTTCTTTTAATATGCTTGCATCCCATGGTTGAATAACAATTAATCTTGCTTCTGGAACTGAAATTCCTGCTACTTGGTTTATTGGTGTTGGTGTTCCATAGTAATCTATTTTTACTTTATTTAATATTGCAGGATTTGCTCTTCCTGCTCTTACTTCTGCTAATCTTTCACTGTATACACTTATTGATTTTTCCATTTTTTCTTTTAAATTTGTATAATCCATTTTATCTATCTCCTTTTTATTTACTTACTATTGTTCCAATTTTTTCGCCTTTAATAACTCTTACTATATTTTCTGGTTTTGCTATTTCAAAAACTAATAAAGGCATATCATTATCTCTACACATTGCTGTTGCAGTTGAGTCCATAACTTTTAAATCTTTTTCTAAAACTTCCATATATGATATTTCATCATATTTTTTAGCTGTTTTATCTATTTTTGGATCTGCTGAATATACTCCATCTATTGTTTTTCCAAGTAGTATTATATCTGCTTTTATTTCTATTGCTCTTAAAACAGCTGCTGTATCTGTTGTAAAGTATGGATGTCCTGTACCACATGCAAATATTACAACTCTACCTCTATTTAAATGTTTTTCTGCTTTTCTTTGTATAAATGGTTCTGCTATTTCTCTCATTTCTATTGATGTCTGTACTCTTGAATATATACCTCTTGCTTCTAATGCATCTTGCAAAGCTAATCCATTCATTGCTGTTGCAAGCATCCCCATGTAGTCAGCTGTTGTTCTTTCCATTTGATGTCCATTTCTTCCTCGCCAGAAGTTTCCTCCTCCTACTACTATTGCTACTTGTACTCCCATTTCTACTATTTCTTTTATCTTATCACATATTTTTCCTACTGTTTCTGCATTTACTCCTGTCTTTTGTTCTCCTGCCAATGCTTCTCCACTCAATTTTAGTAATACTCGCTTGTATTTTACATCTGCCAAGTTTTTCACTCTCCTTAATTTTATTTTATAGGCTTATTTTATCATATATTAAAAAAAAATACATCATTTTTGATATATTTTCTTAATTTTTTATTAATTTATTTAATTAAACTCCTGCCCTTAATTCAGTTTTTACATATTTATTGCATTCTTCTTTTATTTCTTTTAACTTTTCTACTGCAAACGGAATAACAGCTATTTGATCTATCATTTTATATTGCTGAATAACATATTTTTTAGCATTTCTTTCTTTTAAATATTTTGCAATCTTTATACAATCATTCTCATCAACAAATTTTGGATATACTGTTGTTCTAAATTCATATTCTTCTATATTATTTATTATAAAGTCTATACTTTCTTTTATTTTATTTGTATTTATATTTCTTGCTGCAATTTGACTATATTTTTCAAAACTTGTTTTAAAGTCCATTCCAATATATGAAATTTTATTTTTATTTTCTTTTAAAAATTCTGGCTTATATCCATTAGTATGTATTCCTATTTTAAATCCATTTTGATATAGGATATCCACAATATGTTGTATCTGTGGGGATATTGTACACTCCCCACCTGATAATACTGTGTATTTTACTAATGGTTTTCTTTCTAATAATTTTGATAGTACTTCTCTTTCGAAATCAATACTTTTTGCTTTACCTATATCTTTGTTTTGACAATATTCACAGTTGAAATTACATCCTTCAAAAAATAGTGATGAACATACATGACCTGGGTAATCTAGCATGCTAGACCATATTACTGATTTTAACATATTTTTCTCCTTTATTTAGTCTCATTTGCAAATTTTGATAATTCTTCTACTTCTCCTGCTTTTACAACTCCATTTATCTCTAAGGCTGGCACTTGATAAATATCATTTTCTATTAGTTTTGCTCTTGCAACAAAATCTTCTTCTATATTTATTTCTTCATATGGGATTGCTTCTTCCTTAAACATTCCTTTTAAAGCTTGACATCTTGGGCAAGTTGATGTTGTATATATTTTTACCATTTTCTATTCCTCCTTATTTAATATTTATATTAGGTAAAAGTCCCTTTATTTGAGTAAATTATATAAAAGAACTTTTTATATCTAACTTATTTTTTCTCTTTTTCTATCTGCTAATTCTGCCCTTTTTCCACTATTAAATTTATCTATAAATACATAATATCCTGTTATTCTTGTTACTCCTCTCACGTTATCACTTCCACATTTTGGACATTTATCTATTAATCCATTATGTCTTGTATGACACTCTTTGCATAATGTATATTCTGGTGATAATACCCATTGTACACATTTAGTATTATCCCATGTATTTTTTATCAAATCATATATTGCCTTTGGATCTGGACTGTTTTCTCCTCCCCAAATATGTATCATGCTACCTGCTTCTACTAAGTTATGGAATTTTGATTGTTTCATTAATCTTGTAATGTAATCTACATTGCTATCTGTTGCAAAATGTACTGAATTTGTATAATACATTCCAAATTCGTTTTTCTTTACAAATGCTTTATCTCCATATTTTTTGACATCTAATTTAGCAAATCTTCCTGCTGTTGATTCTGCTGGTGTTTCTTCTAGTTTCATGTTTATTCCATATTTTGCAGATAATTTTTTTGTCTCATGATACATATATGAAATTACTTGAAGTGCTAATGAGTATGCCTCATCTGTCTCATGCATTTCTTTTCCTGTTAGGTTATATATGCATTCATTTAATCCTACTATTCCAATTAGATATGAAATATTTTTTAAACGAACATATGGCTTACCATCCATTCCATTTACATAGAAACTTAATGGTGAATTTTCTAAATTAGCTAATTTCCATACATAGTCTTGACGAATTATGTGTGCTCTTGCAGCTTTATCCATTGCTTTTGATAGTTCTTCATAAAATTTATTCATGTCATGATCTGCTTTTAATGCCATTCTTGGTAAATTAATTGATACATTTTGTCCACCTACAAATCTAAGTTCTTCTGGTGTATCTATTAATTTTTTATCTTCTTCTGTAAAGTCTATTTTTAATCTACAACATTGTGATACAGAAAAAGCATTTCTATCAAAAATAAAATAAGGACATCCTGTTTTACTTGATGCTTCACATGCTAGCATTAATAGCTGCTTTGCTGTTTTATCTTCAAATGATTCTTGATTTATGTGTAAGTTTATTTTTGGAAAGGCAAATGGCATTCCATCTGCATCACCTTCTCCTATTACTTCTAATATAGCCTTTGTGAATTGTGCTGCTTCTTTTTTATAATCTTCATATACCATTAAATGATAGTCATTTTCTTTTGCAAATTTTTTTGCTTCTTCTTGTGTGTCAAAATAGTATATTTTTTCTAAATAATCTTTTACCATATATTTTCCTCTTACTCCCATTGCAAGTACTTTTTTGTAGTGTTCTGGGATTGATAGATAAACATTAAAATCAGTAAAAGCAACTTGTCCTCCTCTTGCTCCTGCAAGTTGTGATAAATCAAATATTAATGTTTGTGCCAATTGTTTTATTTCTTTGTAATTCATATTTGTTAGTAATGGAGCAAAGAATATGTTTAATGCTTCCCATCCAATCGCTCCTGCAAATTGACTTTGTAAAAATTGTGTTATTGAACATATATGTCTTGCAAGTACATTTGCACTATTGGCTGGTTTTGAGTTTGATGGAATTGTTGGTATATTTTTTATTCCATTTTTCTTTATATATTCTGGCGAATGTCCAGAACAATAAAAACGATCTATCATTCCTAAATCATGTATATGTATTTCTCCATTTAAATGTGATTCTGCTATATCTGGTGGTAAAATTTCTCTTAATGCATATTCTTTTAATATTCTGTCTGCAAGTGTTAAGTTTATTGATTCGGGATTGTGTGCTGTATTTCCATTCTCTTTATTAGCATTTTCAATTATTTCTGTTACATTATAAAATGGGATGTTAACTTCTGAATTTGATTTTAAAACTTTATTTAGGCCTCTTTCAAATAATTCATTATTTACTAATGAACGGATTAATGATGTATCAACTGTTTTTAATTCTGCTTTTTGCAATTTTTCTGTTACTGCTTTTGCTACTTCTTTTGCTAATTTTTCTTCGCATTTTGCCTCTTTCATTAAAGCTTCTATAATTTTGTTTTCATCATATTCTTGACGTTCTACTTTGTCTGCTGAATCTACCATTAATGCAAAATCAAGGCTGTTTGTTTTTTTACTAAATTTTACTACATTTAACATGACACTTCCTCCTATTACTTTAAATATATTTAATATTATATATTTAAAAATTTTATTATTTAAATTATATATCAAGCATTTGCTTTTACTGTTGCAATTGCAACTTTTTATCCTCTTCTTTCTCTAAGCCATGTTTTTGTAGTATTTTATCAATTATTACATTTTTATTACAATTTTCTATACTAATTTGAATATTATTATGCCGTTCACAATTTTAATGGTTAATTCATTATGTTTAGTTTGTTTTAGATAAAAAATAAAGAATTAATAAATAATTATTAATTCCTTATTTTATCAATATTAAATTTGTTTATTAAAGTCCAGCTTGTTTCATAACTTCTTCTGCAAAATTTTCTTCTTTTTTCTCAATTCCTTCACCTTTTTCAAATCTTGCAAATTCTACTACTTCTGCATCATTTTCTTTTAATACTTGTGATACTTTTTTGTTTGGATCTTTAACAAAAGCTTGATCTACTAAGCATATTTCTCCAAAGAATTTTCCTATTCTTCCTTGTACTATTTTTTCTGCTATTGCTTCTGGTTTTCCTTCATTCATTGTTTGTGCTTTTAATATTTCTTTTTCTTTTTCTACTCTTTCTGCTGGAACTGATTGCTCATTTAAATATTCTGGTCTTGCTGCTGCAATTTGCATACAAATATCTTTTGCAACCTCATTTGTTCCTTTTTTCATATTTACTAAAACTGCTATTTTTCCATCTCCATGGATATATTTTTCTACTAATCCTTCTGATTCAAATCTTTCGAATCTTCTAATATTCATGTTTTCTCCAATTGTAGCAATTTTTTCAACTAATACTTCATTTACAGTTTTTCCTGGTACTTCAATTGATTCTTGTTCTAATAATTCTTCAACTGTTTTTGGAGCTTTTTCAACTATTTGTTTTGCCACATTCATTACAAATGTTTTAAATTCTTCATTTTTTGCTACAAAGTCTGTTTCTGAATTTACTTCTACAACAGCTCCTATTTTTCCATCTTCTGAAACATATGCTTCAACTAATCCTTCTGCTGCAATTCTTCCTGATTTTTTAGCAGCTTTTGCTATTCCTCTTTCACGTAATAATTCAATAGCTTTTTCCATGTCTCCATCTGTTTCTGTTAAAACTTTTTTGCAGTCCATCATTCCTGCTCCTGTTTTTTCTCTTAATTCTTTAACTAAACTTGCTGTAACCATTATATTTTCCTCCCTTTTATATGTTTTTACTTTAAAAGACATATCTTATTTATATATTTATTTTAAATATTTTATTAAGATATGCCTCCTTAATTTCTATTCTTCTACTTTTTCTTCATTTTCTTCTGATGCTTCTACTACTTCTTCAATACTTGTAGGTTCTTCTGTTTCAATTTCTTGTTCTTCAACATCTTTTTCAGTTTCAAAACTTTCTCCTTGTTTTCCTTCAATAACTGCATTTGCCATAACATCTGTAATTAATGCTACTGCTCTTATTGCATCATCATTTCCTGGAATTGGATAATCAACTTCTTCTGGATTACAGTTTGTATCTACTAGACCTACTACTGGAATTCCTAATTTTTTAGCTTCTAATACTGCTATTCTTTCTTTTTTAGGATCTACTAAGAATATAACTCCTGGTAATTTATCCATTTCTTTGATTCCACCTAAGTTTCTTTCTAGTTTTTCCATTTCTTTTTTAAGTAATATTACTTCTTTTTTAGGTAATATATCAAATGTTCCATCTTCTGCCATTGCTTCTAGGTCTTTTAATCTTTGAACTCTTGCACGTATTGTTTCAAAGTTAGTTAACATTCCTCCTAACCATCTTTGATCAACATAGTACATTCCACATTTGATTGCAGCATCTTTGATGCATTCTTGTGCTTGTTTTTTAGTTCCTACAAATAGAACTGTTTTTCCTTCTTCTGCTTGTTCTTTGACAAAGCTATATGCTTCATCTAATTTTTTTGATGTTTTTTGTAAATCGATGATGTGAATTCCATTTCTAGCTTGGAATATGTATTCAGCCATTTTAGGATCCCATCTTCTTGTTTGATGTCCAAAATGAACACCTGCTTCTAGTAATTGTTTCATTGCAACTACTGCCATTTTTAATTCCTCCCTTTTTGTTATTCTTCCACCATAAGTTTTTGTTTTTTAGGACCCTATTTCTAAGGCACTTCCCGTAAAACTAGCTTAGGTGTGATTAATACGCATATTAGTATATCAAAAAAATCTTAAAAAATCAATACTTTTTAAGACTTTTTATATAATTTCTATATTTTTTACATTGTTATACTATAATTTTTCAGTTTTATTTTCCCTTGTTTTATCTTTGTTAAATATAAATCCTAGCAATATAAAGAAATACGGTGAAGTGTAATACATTGAGTTTCCAAACATTGCTGATATTAAATATGCAATTACTGCAAAATATGCTGCTAAATATATATTATTGCTTTCTTTTAGTTTTTTTACTCCTCTAATTAGAATCAATATAATTCCTGATAGATATAATATTAATCCTGGAAGTCCCGATGTTGTTGCAAGTTGAATTATTAAATTATGTGGCCTATCTTGTTCTATATTATATCTTGCATATTCCGCTTCTAGATTTTCTGCGCCATAACCTAATATTGGTTTTTCTAAAAAAATTATAATTCCATATTTCCATAGTTTTGCTCTTCCACTTCCTGCCTTTTCCCAATTTGTATCTTGAGTTTTATTATTTATCAAACTATTTGTATCATTAAGTAACTCATTAGAATTTTTTAATACAATATTTTTTCCGTCTGCTTGTATGGTACATGACATTATTATAAAAATTAGTATTGAAATTATTGAAAATACTCTATATTTTTTATTATATATACAATATATTACAAATATTATTATTGTAGCACTAACAGCTATATAACATCCAAATGTATTATTTAGTATTAAATTATATACTAATGCTAAGTAGGCTATTGCATAAAGTGTTTTTAATATCTTATTTTTTTCAGTTATAAATAATATACCAGATACCATTGTTGCTAGTACTAAATAATATCCATAATGATTTGAATTATCAAAAATTCCATTTTGCATTCCTTTGTAATTAAAAAAATTTAATAGTTGTATATTATTAATCGTCATATTTATTATTACTATATTTAAAACTGCTATTGTTATAAATAAGTTTAATAGATATTTTTTTATCTTATCGGAACTTATTAAAAAAGCAGATGCAAAAAATCCTCCATATATTAAATATGTAATATAACCATCTTTTCTATTTGATGTACCATAAAAAGCATTTTGTCTATTTGAAGCAAATATACATGAAATTAAAGTCCAAATTAGATAAGCTATTAAAATTATTATTGGCAGTAATTCTTTAATTATTTTCTTTTTATCTTTATTATTTTTAAATATTTTATAAATTTCAAATACTAGAAAATATATTCCTATAATTCCTGTTATTTCCATAAATTTATATTCATATATACTTGTAATTAAAGATGTACATTTTATCATTTTTAATAATGGGATTGTTAAAAATATCGTAAATAAACTTGCTATTACTACATCTCTTATTTTTGTATATTCAAATTTTATTTCTTTTGTTTTCAAATTAAAATCCCCTATCTATATCAAAGTTGATCCAATTATTCCTGCATCATTTTCTAAAATTGCTGTTTCTATTTTTATTTCTTTGCGTTGATTAAATAACATATCTTGTTCTTCTATTTTTTCTTTTAGTCTAGGTAATAATATGTCTTTAAAATATACAAAACTTCCTCCTATACCAATTACTTCTGGTTCAAAAATGTTTATTAAGTTAGAAATTCCTATACTTAAATCTTTTATATATTTTTCTATTACACTATTTATTTTTTTATAATTTTCACTACTTTCATTTGTATTTTTTAGTATATTTAGTAGTTCTTGACTATTTGTATTTTGGTTATAACCCAAAACATTCCTTAGATTATCTCTAAAAGCTTTCATTGAAGCATACTTTTCCCAACATCCAAATTTTCCACATTTGCATAATAATCCATCTTCTTCAATAACCATATGTCCAAATTCACATCCAGGTAATTCTCCTGTATCTAGTAACTTGTTGTTAATTATAGCTGCTCCGCCTATTCCTGTTCCTAGTGTTAAAAATATACTTCTTTTATAGTTTTTTAAACATCCATATTTATTCTCTGCAATTGCTGCACATTTAGCATCATTTTTAATTTTTATTGGTAATTTTATTTTTTTTGATAAATTTCCTGCTATATTATACTCATTTATTCTTAAATTTACTGATTTTATAATCTTTTTATCTGTAACAGTTCCTGGTATTGCAATTCCTAATTCAGTTACTTTATATTTTTTACATAATTTATTTACATTATCAAAAATATAAGTTTCTATTGTCTTTTTTATTTCCTTTTTTTCATTTCCCAAAATTCTTTTTTCTACTTTTTCTATTATTCTTCCTTTGTTATTTACTACTCCTATTGCAATATGACTTCCACCTAAATCAATTCCAATTTTCATTTTTATACTCCTATCTAACTAGAAAAGTCGCATGGGAGATTTCTCAAATGCGACATAACCTTATTTTTATACTCCATATGCAGAGAATAAGAAGTTACCCATATATACTTGAATACAAGGTACTAATACTACTAATACGAAGAAGATTAATACTACACCTACTATTGCATATACTACTTGTGGTAATGCCTTCATTATCTTAGTCATGATATTGTCTATATCTATTTCCATATATTCTACTAATTTTTCCATCATTTCTGTTAAGTCAGTTTGCATACCTATTTTCAACATTTCTGTTATCATTGGTTTTGCTAATCCTGATTTTTCAAATGGTTCAACCCATGATGAACCTATTAATATGTTATTTATAGAAGTTTCGATTATTGATAACATTACATAGTTTTGTACTACGTTTTTGCTTACCTCTATTGCCTCTTGAATTCTCATTCCATTTTTTAAATTTAATAGCATTGCTTTCATTAGTCTTGAAAAATCTAATGCAAATATTAATTCTCCAAATATTGGCATTTTATACTTGAAATAGTGAAAATTATATTTTCCTTTTGGAGTATGAACATAAAATACTATTGCAGCTACAATTAGTGCTATTATTATGGTTGGTATATACCAATATTGTATTGCCTTATCTACAAAGTCTGCAAACCATAATGTAATTGCTGGCAATGTTTCATCTGTTCCTAATTCATCAAATATTCCTTGTATTGCTGGTATAGCAAACAATGTACCTACTATTAACATCACTATTAATAATACGAATTGTATAATATTTGGTATTAATATTCCTCTTAATTTCTTATTTAGGGCTTCTGTATCATCTAAATATTTTACTGCTTGCTCTAATGAATTTGTAAGTGATCCTGAAAGTTCTCCTACTTTTATCATATTGACATATATATATGGAAATACATTAGAATAGTATTCCATTGTTGTATACATGTTTTCTCCTGCTTCTAATCCTGCTAATATATCTTCTAATATTCCTTTAAAAGATATATTTTCAGTTCCTTCTATTATTGTATTTAATGCATGTATATTATTAAAATTTGCCTTTTTTAATAAATAGAAATTTTGTGTAAATACTACTAAATCTCTTTGTGTTATTTTTTCTGTTTTTGCAAAGTATAAATTTATTTTTTCTTTTGTTGTTTGAACTTTACTTTTTGCCCCTATTTGTGTAGTATTTACATTTTTCATTATTTCTTGTATATCTGTAATATTCTTTTTTTGCTTTTTAGGCGTTTTATTTGATCTGTAAGAAACTTGCTCAATGTCTATTGGTATAAGATTATTATTTTTAAGCATTTTTATAAGCCCTTGTCTACTTGCTGATTCTACTTTATTTCTTACAACTAAACCTGTTTTTGTTACAGCCCTATATGTATATGTAGGCATTTTTCTTCCTCCTATCCTCTATCTTTCTTTATTTTTAATTGCATTATAGTTCTGTTCAATGTTTCTATATTTTTTTCTTCTATTTGAGCTTTTGCTTGGTCTAATGTTATTTTGTCTTCTACAAATAATTTTGCAAGTGAATTTATTAATCCAATACTTCCTTTTTCTAAATTACTTTGTATTGCGTCTTCTATTTCTGATACACTTAATTTTTCTTTTCTTATTATACCTGCAACTATATTATCTACTACCATTACTTCTGGTACTAATACTAGCTTTCCATCTCTTCCTTTTAATAATCTTTGAGATACAACTAGTTTTAATAATGCTGATAATAGATATTTAACACTTGCTTGATCTCTTACTTCATAGAAGTTAATCATTCTATCAATTGTTTCAGCACATGATTTTGTATGAAGTGTTCCTATAACTAAATGTCCTGATTCTGCCATTTCAATTGCAGCTTCCATTGTTGTCTTATCACGAATCTCTCCTATTACTAGTATATCACAATCCTCTCTTAATGAGTTCTTTACACCATCACTAAATGTTAAACTGTCTCTTCCTTTTCCAACTTCTTTTTGTACTATTAAAGATTTTTTAGAATGATGTTTATATTCTACTGGATTTTCTAGTGTTAATATTTTTTTATTTTGATTTTCGTTTATATAGTTTATTAATGCATTTAATGTTGTACTTTTACCAGAGTTTGTTTTACCCGTAACCAAGATTAGCCCTTGTGGTTGATATGTCATTCTTCTAACTATATCTGGTACACCTAATGATTCATATGATGGTAATTCATTTTTTATTAATCTTAATGTACATAGTGGTATATCATCAGATAATGATATATTTACTCTTAAACGTATATTTCTATGTACATATGACATATCTAATCTTCTTTCTTTATTAAATACTTCGTCTTTGTCAACATTACCTTGTACTAATGTATCATAAAATTCAAACATATCATCTTCTGTCAAGATTTCACATTCTTTAATCGGTACTAAATCTCTTGCTATTCTAAGCATTGGTTTGTTACCACATATTAAGTGCACATCTGATGCATCAACCTCCATTGCTTTGTCTAATATCTCAGTTAAATTCATATCTCAAATTTCCTCCTTTGTGAGATTTTAATAAAATAATAATTTTTTATTTAATTCTTCTAATGTTGTAAATCCTTGTGTTACTTTTTTTATTCCATCAACTATTAATGGTTTATAATTTTGCTGCAATGCTACTTTTCTTATTTCTAAACTTGATTTACCATTCATTATTTCTTCTTTTAATTCATCTGTTATATCTAAAATTTCAAATATTCCTATTCTGTCATAATATCCTGTATTATTACAATGTTTACATCCTACTGCATCATATGTGTTTCCTTTTAAATCAAATTCCACTCCATATTTTTCCCCTAGACTTGTTATTATTTTCTTCTCCTCTTCATTATAAGGTCTTTCTTTTCTACATTTAGTACAAAGTTTTCTAACAAGCCTTTGTGATATTGCTGTTGCAAGTGTACTTGAAATATCATAATCTGAAAGTCCTAGTTTTCTTAATCTTGTTATTACTTCTATTGCATCTATTGTATGTATTGTTGATAATACATAATGTCCTGTTTGACCGGCTTGAATAGCTATTTCTCCTGTTTCAGTATCTCTAATTTCTCCAACTAGTATAATATCTGGATCTTGTCTTAAAACTGTTCTTAAAGATGATGAAAATGATAATTTATTTTCATCTATCTCAATTTGATTTAGTCCTTGTATACGTATTTCTACTGGATCTTCAATTGTTGTTATATTGATTTCTGGACTATTTAGGTAATCTATTATACTATATAGTGTAGTTGTTTTTCCTTCTCCTGTTGGTGCTGCTATTATTGTGATACTATTTTTCTTGTTTATGCTATTTTTTAATTGTGTTTCTGTTGTTGGGAAACCTAAATCAAATATATTTTTAATATTTTCATTTTTCTTTAATAATCTTAAAACAAATTTTTCTCCATATACATTTGGTTGTGAAGATACACGAATATTATAGTCTTCATATAATAAAATTCTTCCATCTTGTGATTCCTGTTTTTCTTGATGCATATTAGATATTGCTTTTAATCTTCCAATTACTTGTTGTTGTTTTGACTTATTTATTCTTGCTGCTGTAAATAGCTCTCCATCTATTCTATATCTTACTCTCATTTCGTCTGCCATAGGTTCAATATGAATATCACTTGCTCTTCTTTCTATTCCTGTTTTAATAATGCTATCTACTAGATTAGTTACTGTATCACTTTTTCCTTCAATATTAAAATCATCTCTTGATACACCTTCTAATGATTTTAATATTCTATCTACAATGCTTTCAAATGTAATATATCTTTCCATTACTAATCCTTTATGAAGCATTAATAATCTAATATTTTCTACCTCTTTGCTTTTTACACTATTCGCAAAACATATTTTTATTTTTCCATTACTTACTTCAAAAGGTATTGCCTTATTTTGTTTAGCAATATCTAATGAAATATAGTCTGTTAGTTTTATTTTAATCAAACTTTGACTTAATACTATACCCTTTTCTCCAAGTATATCTCCAATCGCTTCTATCAATATATTTGGATCACATGCATCTAATATGTATAATATATCTCCTATTTTTTTACTTGGATGTTCTTTTTGGTATTGTAAGGCATGTTCTATGTCTGATTCTGAAACAATTCCTCTTTTTACTAATTCTACTCCAATTGGTTGTCTTCTTCTCATTTCCATATATTTTGCCTTCCTTTCTTTTGTATTCTTTTTTATTATACTATATTTTTTCTATTTTGTATTAATTATTTTTAAATTACATAAATTTACTAATTTTTTAAAGTATAGGTATTTTCTCTTGTTCTATTTCCTGCTATAAACACTACTTCTACTACAACTTTACCATTCTTTATGTTTTTTGCAAATGTACAATTATCTACTCCTTTTGCAATCTTTACATGATTTTTATAAATTCCTCTATTTTCTGGAATATATGTGTATTGAACACCATTATCAAAAACAATATAATTTTGTCCATTACTTGTTGTTCCACATTCTAACACCTTAATATTTGAATGATTTACTTCATCTGAAAAAAAAGTATTAAATTTAGTATATTCTGTAATTGGATTAATTGTATTATTAACATCATTCATATTACTATAAAAAAATGTGCTTATAATAGCAACTACACCAATTACTGCTGCCATTACTATTACATATATAGTTAATGAAATTAGTGTAATACCTTTTTGTGATTTCATTTGCATATTCCTTTCACTTTAATCTTTTGATAATACTGTTGTAAGTTCAACTGATTGTTCCTTTGCTTTAAACATATATGTGATTTTTACTGTAACTTGTTTTACTAGATTTGGAATTTTATTTTCATTTCCTTCTATATCTGTATAATCCTTTATTGATATTGTTTTATAAAATCCCTCTGTATCAGTTGCTACACTTTGATTTAGAGGATTGCCATCTGCATCTTGTGTACTATCTTTATTTAATGTTTCATATTTTTCAAATCCGTTATTTTTTATCTTTTCTATCTCATCAATAGCTAAATATGTTGCTTCTGATTTTAATTCTAATTCTTTTGAAGAACTGTTATAGTTATATATTAGTACTGCTATTAATGATATGAATATAAATAGTACTATAACTGCTATTGCAATGTCTATTCCAGTAAATCCTTTCTCACTTCTTATTTTCATATATTAACATTCCTTCCCATAAGGTTTAGCATATTTTAAGCATAATAGTTTATTAATAATGCTAATATTAAAACTATTATATTGCTTGTTCCTAAGTAAAATCCTATACTTATTTTTTTTGCTATTTGTGATTCTTCTTGTTTTTTTCTTTTATGTATTTCTCTTGCTTTATATTCTAATATGTATATTGCTATTGCTAATAATGTTAATATTATACTTGTTGCAACAATATATTCATTTGTGAATATAACCATCGTCATTGTCATTAGTAATATTCCTATTGTATAATTACTTATTGCAAATTTCTTTAATGTTATTGTATCCAAAATTAATATTATTATATAAATTCCTAAATATATGGCATATCTATATATATTAGTTTGCTCTACTATGCATAGATATATCATATACATAATAGATATTATTATCCC
>CALXKA010000027.1 GCA_944388765.1 uncultured Clostridia bacterium | reverse complement strand
GCATCATCTACTCCGTTTTGTACTTGACTAGCCATTAAACGGTATCCTCCATCAGATGCAGTAAAGCTTCCTTTTTCAAATAAAATCATTCTTGATGCGGCAGTGTCAATTTTTCCAATACTACTCATTGGAATTAATCCATCCTCGCCACCCCAGCTATTGGTATTACCAGCATAAGCAGCAGTATTATAATTTTCGCTGTTAATTTCTAGATTATCTGTCCAAGTCTTTCCATCAATTGAAAGCATTAAACTTTCCGTTGTAGCAATGCTGACATCAAAGCTAGAAACATTAACAGTTCGCATTCCAATGAACCATGCATAAGTAGATGCACCTAAAATGAAAGTACAAACTACTACAGCCAAAATAAGCATTCTAAGTCTTTTTTCATGCTTACTGTCTCTTTTTTTCATTTCTTACCTCTTCCCTTCTTAGTTTTCTTCAACATACTCCGAATTGAATCTTAATCGAACGCTAAATTCTCCACCTAAAATATCGTCCGTACACTCATCGTCACTGCCTTCAATCCAAATTACCAAAGTATACTTATCGATATCTCCTGGTTTCATATTTTCAATATGCATCCGTCCTGCTAAAGTATCACTTAGAAAAGCCGTCGTATTTACTTCAGGCTCTCCATTTGCTTTAGCCTTAGCATACGTGATGTATTCATCATTCCGGTAGATCCGAATTCGAACTGCATCATCAACGTTTCTTGTAACGTTTTCGATGTACACCTCACTCCAATAGTCACGTATCTCTTCACCTATGTTCTCCACATAAAAAGTATAAGCCAAATAACTTTCACCATTATGGCTGCCACCACCAGACTCCGTAATATTTTCCGGAAGCCAATACTGTGAAATATTATAGAAATCCGGTTCCTCAGCATAAAGCTCAGGCCGATATACTTTATATTCCGGGTCATCATACATGATGAGACCTCTATCGAAGTACAAGTTTTCATCCAGCGTGATGCTAAAATTTCCTCGATTATAAACAATACCGACAATCATATAGAATAAAAGAAGTAAAAATAAAAGAAGAACAATTAGTATCAGAAAGATTTTTCTTAATCGTTTTTCTCGAAGTACTTTTTTTGATGTAACTCTTAATTTATCTTGCATCTTCCCTATCCCTTCTTACTCCTCATCAACATAAACAAACATAAGTCGCCCTCGGATATTCTTTACAATACAATAATATTATAGAATTTCTAAAAACCCTTGTCAATGAAAAAGTCGAAAAATGTCGAAATCTGAATTTCAAAAGTAAATGCAATAAATTTTATAAAAAAGTTATAAACTACCACACACTTAAAGTATATGGCTTTCTTTTAGATGTTGAAAGCGCATTCAATGAGCAAGCCCAACATATGGATATGTTCTTTTTCTCTATTTTCTTTAATAATTGTTACATTCATACTATTGCAACTTAAAAAAATCCGTTCAATAACTAAATTAAAAAAAGTTAATGATAAAAAGAGATTAACTATTGGTAAATAAAGGCGAAAAACTTGAGCGAGAATTTATTAGCAAAACAAAAGGCATTAAAAAATATAGTGTACTTATTACTCCTTAATTGACAACTTTATTTTTGGAAATCCTCTATATTAAAGTATTAAGAAAAATGATATAATTGAATTGAAAGCGAGTGCTATTATGATTGATATTCATTCACATACCACATATTCTGATGGCAGTTTTAGTGTTGAGGAACTTTTAGAAAAGGCTCAAAAAATTGGATTAAGTTTATTATCAATAACAGATCATAATACTATACAAGCATATTTTGAATTACAAAACTCTAATATTAGAAAAAAGTTTGATGGTGAAATAATTTCTGGGATTGAAATAACTACAACTTATAACGGTGAAACAATAGAAGTGTTAGGATATGGTTTTGATTTAGAAACGATGCAACAATTTTTAAACGATAATGTATTAACTTTTGAAGAAAAACAATTAAAAGAATATGAATTAATAAAAAAGCAATACAAAAAAATTGGAGTTATTTTTAATGAAAATAATATTAAATTTAATCCAAAAGTAGAATCCTGTAGACCTGCCTTTGCTATTGAAATAAAAAAATATCCTCAAAATTATAAATTTTTATTAAATAAAGAATCAATAAATACAGGCAGTGAATTTACTAGAAATGAAGTCTATAATCCTAAAAGCCCAATGTATGTCGATGAATCATCATTGTTTCCTAGTTTAGAAAAAACAATAGAAATGATACATAAGTCGGGTGGCATAGCATTTTTAGCACATACCTTTGCATATTCTCCTAACATTTTAAATGAACTATTAAATATAATAAATAATTATGAATTAGATGGTTTAGAATGCTTTTATACAACTTTTACAAAAAAACAATCTGATTATTTAGTAAAACTGTGTGCAGAAAATGGAATGTACATGAGCGGTGGTAGTGATTTTCATGGTACTAGAAAGAAAAACCATAATTTAGGTACTGGAAATGATAATCTATATATTGATGAAAATTTGATAAAAGATTGGATAAATATATATTTACCAAGTTTTATTAGCTCAAAAGGAAAAACAAAGTGATGGTATTAGTTTAAAAAGTCTATTTATTAATTTAATCGCTGTATACTAGATTATGAGGGGTGAAAGTTATAATCAGCATATACCTTGTCAAAATCGATACCAAATGTATTAGTAATTGAATTAGTAGCATCAAGTAATTTATCGCCTTCACATTTTCCATTTGTACGTTAAAACTTCTATATACTTTTCCATTTTCCCAAATTAACTTGATTAAATTTTTACAATTAAATCCAAATAAATCTTTAGCATATCTCTTTAATATCGTTCTAATTTATGAACAAGTTTTGAAAAAAAATCTGAAGAAAGATTTCTCAAAAAAACTTTTATATATTCTGATTAATTTAAATAATCAGTTATAAAGTCTTTCGAATACTGAACCATTTTATTTTTATACTCTCCAAAAAACGTACTTTGAAGTAATTTTTCTACTAAAAATTCTAAATCACGTTCTAATTCTTGAAATTTCTTCATGCGCATCTTCTTTTTAAAGCCAATTTTCAACTTATTCATATTTATGATAGAAAAAACGTATGATTGAGTGATAACGATAAGAATTTTCTTGAGCTAAATATTTCGTTTCTGTAAAGGCCTTTTGTAAAATTTCAAAATTATCTATAAAATACCTCTTTTGCTATATTCTACCAAATGAACACATATTTGCAAAGAAAAAAATTTCAATGATTTTTCATAGATTTTTAGTATATATTAGACAGGGAAAAAATAATTATCATTTCACTTTCTTATACTTTTCCCCCATCAAAAAAGCAGGAATATTACAGCAAAACTCCTGCTAACAAATTCTTTATTCATAATACTCATTAATTTGAAAATTCATAGGCTGTAAATTATATTTTTTAAATTCATTATGATCTATTATCCGAATTTTCCCAGTTATTCTTTTCTCGTTGACATCCGTTACATAATATATATAGCAATGATTTATATCTATATTCTTTAACTTTCCATTCATAAATTCTACTTCTTTTTGAGAAATCATAAAATGAACATGATTAGCATTTTGAGATGTTGAAGTTTTTACTTCTATATAAATTTTTTCACCTTTTTCATTAAAACTCAGCACATCATACCCTTCACCATCATGAGTAATTTGTTCATCAATTTGAGAAATAATATCTACATCACCAATTAAATTTTCTTTGCCCAATTTTTTTAACTTGTTAATTTCATATTTTTTTACAATTTTCTCGCCTATTTTTCCCGAAGCAATTTTATTTGTACTCGCTTCTAGTTGATTTATATTTTTTCCATTGCTATTTTTCTTAATATACTCTTTATTTGGCTTCAATTTTCCAGAGACAATTTGAATAGACTGCTCTTGAATCGATAAATAGTCATCTAAATATTTATCAATTACATCATCGTTCCATCCTTTTGATTTTGCAAAAAGTTTTAATCCTTCTATCATCGTGTCATCATCTAAATCTCTTAAATTTGGCAGTTTGCTTTTTGCTTCTTGTTTAAGATTATCAAAATTATATAAAGTTTTTATTAAAAATTTGTTTTCTAATCCTACCTTTTCCGACGATACTTTATTTGGTTTTTGGTAAGTCCAAATAAATCCGCTATCATACCATCTATCAAATTATCTTCAATAGCCAATTTTTTCAATAAGTCGGCAGTTAAATCTTCTTGGCAAAAAGTTATTTTCTGTTTTTGCATTTCAAAAAAATCATCACATGAAATAGGATGCGTTCTAAGATATTCTATTGTCCATTTTTCATCAGTCATAAATCTACCTCTTACACATTTTCAGACGATCAAAATAAAAAAGTCGTTAAATCGTTAAAAATAGTATAACATAATTTTATTATACTAAAAAAGAAAAATAGGGCTCCATCAAAATGACAGTGCCCTTGCAAAAATGATTTAACATTTTTTCCTTGCATAAGTAATATATCATATATACCATCTTATGTCAAACTATTACTCATCAATATTTTGCAAATAATTTTTTTCAATAATTTTTTTAAAATATAGATATATTGATTTTAATAGTTCATTATTATTATAGTATTCTTTATGAAAATTTATTCTATAAAAAAAATAGGCTGTTTATTTCTTTTGCAACATTTTCTTTTATACCTTCGCTGGTTACCATATAATTAAACATATAAAGAACATAAGTTATTTGTCTTATCCTAGAATTTTTTAATTTATTATTTCTAGTTTCTTTCCCAATATTACAATCTTTTAAATACTTTATAACATTATAATCTGGAGAATATAAATTATCTTTTTTACCTAACTCATTCAATACACAAGTATTATGTGCTACAGCATTTCTTAACTTTACAATCTCTCTTAATACAAATACATCTTTATTTTCTTCGTTTAACTGATACATTTTAGTAAAGAAATCATAAAAATTAACTAATTCACCAAAAGTAATAATTTCAAGAAATTCCCATATAGGGATATTTTCTAACTTTTTATCTTTATCAATATCATATTTCGAAAAAATTTTATGATAGTACTCATTTCCAACTTTTTTAAAAATACTATTATGCACTTTTTTAGGAAATTTTTCATCAAAAAAATCCTTTTCTAAATAGGCATTAACTACTTTGTACCCATCTTCTTCATCTATCGATTCAATTGTATTTAGTATTTTAATTTTGAGATAATGTTCAATATCGATAATCATTTTGAATAATATCAATCTAAGACGATGATCAATTATAGATAAATCTTTCAAGTAAGCAAAATCTAAATCGATGTATTTATCAATAAAAACTCCGTCGACAAAATATCTTTCAAAATTTTTTTTATAAGAAGTCACGTTATAATAGTTATTATTATATCTTAAATATTTTTCTGCTTCTTCTTCAGAAATTTTTTCAAATTTAATATTTTTTGCTTTTAAATAATCTACCATTTCATCAATTCGAATCATTGGCTTTAATACAATATCTTGCTCTGTTATATTCACATTTCACCTCTTGCATATTACATTAACACACATTTAAAGAAAAAAATAGATTATTTATAAATTTATTCTACTTTTTTATATCACGGCTCATTATCTTATCATAAAAATAAACCGATTTTATAAATATTATATTTATAGTAGTTACTATCAATAAAATGCTTTACTCTAAAATGCAATATTTTTTATTATGTTTAAATTACATAAAAAGTTTACTAAAAAAAATTAATCAATAAAATAAAAGTATAAATTTCAAAAAGACTAATATAATGAAGTTATTATTGTTGTGACATATATTTTTCGATTGATAACTTTGCTCGATTTTTTATTTACTCCAACCTTTCCCGCTCATTAATTACCAACACACATGAAAAGTAAAAGTTATATATTCTATATACGACCATTTTCTATATTTTTTTAAACGTTTGATTCGATACGAAACACTCGGATGAGCATCAAACAAATAATATCTTCGTATAATTTCTTAATACCACTTATATTTTTTTCTTTAATATGTTTTACTTTCCTTCAAAGTAATCCAATCAAATCATCAGGCCTCACACCTAAAGGGCAAGCAAAATGATTACATTTTAATTAAGAAATTTGATACAAATATCTTTCTCATCGAACAAAATGATAAAATGAAAAAAGACGTAAATAAAAAGCTATAAATAAAATAAAAATATCTTTATTCATAAATAAATTTAATAAATTAATAAAAATTCCTTGTGTATTTTCAGAATTAAAGACTGGTAACGTAAAAGCTTTTTCTTTACATTTATTTTCTAAATCAAAATAGCTATATCTGTTTTTCTCTGTATCTACAAACTCTTATTTATTGCTTATATTATCGGTAAATATTAAAAGATACAACACTGTATCAATTCTTCTCTTAATATATGCAAAATCTAAGTTAATATAATGCTTAAATTCTATCCTTAGATAATTTTTTGGGACTATATTAACATTTCTAGAAAAATTTGTAACATTAAAAGAATTTATTAAATATATTTTTACTTCATTATTATCGAATGCTATATTGCCAAGTAAAATATCTTTTTTCCTACTGCCTTTAATGTTTATATATTTAGATTTTGACATTATTTTCCTTTCAACTAATACTGAAGGATTATCAAAAATATAGTTTAAGTCTGATTGGTATAATATATTTTTTGTATTTTATTTTCCTTAGTAAAATGTTTTATTTCTTCTCCTGGTAATGTTGTGCCAACCATATATTTCGTTGCATAACTGTAGAAAACGAAATTGATCTATAAGTACTTCTTATATATGTAGTATTAAGCAAAGCATAAGCATTCAATTTATTATCAACTAAATATATTGTTTTTGATTCAATCAATTTCCCCTTTCTCATAAATGGATTTAAAATATCATTTTCTTCTATATTATTAATTTTTAATTCAATCTCTTTTTCAAATTTTTCAAAAAATCGTATTCCAACATTGACTCAAATCATTTTGATGATAAGGCTTTATACAACTAAAACTAAAAACACTACTCATATTAATACATCTCCTATGTTTTTATTTTTTATTATATATATTCTTAATTTCAACATTATAGCCTTTTCTTTTCAAACCATCAATTGCATATTGAATTGAAACTTTACTAAAAAATGGGATTTTGGGTCTATCGGCATTACTATTTGTAATAATTGCTAACACTATAGTATAATCATTGGGAATAAAATTCCCTGGAAAAATATTTTTTTCTATTTTTTTGTTTACTTCATTTCTAAAATTAACATCCAATAAAATTTCTCCTGATACTGATGCCTGATTAAATAAATGACTTAAATAGCTGGAACCACCATTTTTCTTAACATGTATTAATTCTTTGTTATGTGTTAATACATCACAAACCTCTATTGAACTTCTTCCCATTCCAGTCATTTTCACGGTTTTCTTATCCATAAGTATTGAGTTCTTCATGCAATTATGTAATTCTTGACTATATTCATCTTCTCGTTCATTATGAGCAATTGGAAATTCAATGTTTGATAAGGGTATTTCACTATAATATTCGTTAGTCGCTTTTACAAAATCTTTGTTTACTTTATACCATTTACCAAAATTCAAACAATAAACATTTTGTTTATATTCTATTTCAGCTATAATGCAATTATAAATTTTCCACTTATAAAGTTCTTCTTCCCCATCTAAATTCATTGCAAATACATACCTTCTTTTTAACGAATCTATATCTGGGATGATTTTGTTAGGAAATAACTCAATTATATTTTGTATTTCAATATCATCATAACCCGTTTTTGATGTTTTATATCGAAAATCTAAAATATTTTCCCATTCTACAACTTCAGGAACTGCAGACCATACTCTTGAAAAATCATGAATATTTATGATTTTTATCAACTCTTGATCTAATTCTACTTTAAGTTTTTTTTCTTTAACTTCTTTTATATTATCCAACCAAGCAAAATTCTTTTTGTACTTATCACTTTTATATCTATTATAACATTTTACTAAAAAATCATTTATATTAATTATGTTTACAGGAACAGAAACACTCAACAAGTCTCCACCTGTTATAGTATTTTTGTTAAATAGCTCTTCTTCACTTTTTGCAGTTGCTTTTCTTAAGAAATCACTATGTATATCAAATCCAAATTCACTTATATCGGTTTTTTTAGGAGTTTGCTCGTTTCTAGTTCTATGATCTCCACCATAATTTGAAGTACTCAATTGTCTAAATCCATCTTTTGTAACACTATTTAATAACACTTTTATACCAAATTGTTCCTCAATAACATCATCATTTAACAAATATTTTCCACTTCCAAAAGGTATAGCAAATATTTTTTTCTCTCCATTTATTGTTAATTGGTGCAATGAAATGACTTTTGCATTTGCATTGCATATTTTTACATCAGTCGTTATATTAAAATATGAACTTAGCCATATAGGAATATTTTGTTTCGTTGGAGCATAATAAGTAATTGATTGGTCATTTTTGCATAATATATTTTTGTATGCATAATCTTTTAAGATTTTGTCATATTCTACATCGTCTTTAATTAAATAAATTGCTACTTTATTAGATTTTTTCTTTGTACTACTCATATAACTTCACTTCCTACAAAAAAGGCGCAATACAAACTATAAAGCCTGTACTAGCGCCTTTTTCTTATATTATAAACTATACAAACGATTTTGTATACTAATTATTTAGGATTTATTATATCTAGCAACTGTTTTTTTATTTCTCTCCAGTCCTTTGATAAATCAATGGTTATAAACTGAACAAAAGCATCCTTAACATTATTATCCGAAACTACTTTACCTTTATATATTTCATTTATGTTTTTTTCATTAAAAGGTAACGGATATAATAAAATTCCCCTTAATAGGTTGTTAGATTTAATATTATTCATATAAGACATCATTTGATAAAGATGACTACTTCTTAATTCTTTTTTATTAAAAGAATTTTCGATAAAATAATTTTTATAATATTTGGTATCAATAATTATAGTCTCTTCTTCAGATATAATTAAAGTATCCAATTTCATAATTGGCAATAATGACTGATTTCCACCATATAAATTCCAATTTAAAACGGTTTGATATTTAACTTTATATTGTTTTGGTAATTCATATTGATAAAATTTATTAATGAACAATTCAAAAATATTATTCATACCTTCATCAGAATTAAACAAATCAAAAAAAGTATACTTACCAGTAGATTCATTTAACATTTGAGTATTAAATATCAACTCACAAATTTTTATCATTATAAAATAATAATTATTAGACCTATTAAATGTTAAATTTGCAAAATCTGACTTTCTTAATTCAATAAATGCAACTTGATTAAAATATAAAATTATTTTATTTAGTCTTTTTTTATTTTCCGGTGTTATATCAGATGATTTATATAATCGTATAGCTATACTTTTAATTATTTGATTATAAATATTATCTTCCACCAATTCATCATAATCACAATATATTTTTCCGTTTTTAAGTGTTTGATTATTTATTGTTGTTGAAAAATCTATTTTACCTTTAATTACATTTAATAAATCATTAGTAGTAATATATGTTTTATATAAACCACGTTTTAATATTTTTCTAATATTAATTAAAAATAACTCTGCATAAATATTAGAAGAAGCAAAATCATCTTCTGAAGATAAATTAATATAATCAAATTTTCCTGCTTTATCCCAAATATAACTATACATAAATAAAGCATTTTTTATTGGTACTTTAAATTTATTCATTTTTAAAGTAATTCCTCATATTCATTAACTTTATCTTCATCATCAAACCAATATTCTTCAATTAATGGTTTAATTTCATAACTTATTATTGTCTCATAAGATTCTTTATAATTATTTGTATCTATAGAGTCAACAAAATAACTATGACCAATTTCAAACCCTTTACCCAAATCATCTTTTATTAACATATTCAATTTTGTAAATTTTAAACATATTTCATCAATTTGACTCTCTTTAAGTTTATTTTTTTCTAATAAATATTTTTTAAATTCTGGTCTTGAAAATGCAGGGCTAACATGATAAAAAGCAAATCTTCTTCTAAGAGCATAATCTACCATTGATAACGATCTATCAGCAGTATTCATAGTCCCAATTATATATATGTTATCTGGAACAGTAAATTCTTCTCTTGAATATGGTAAAATAACATTTTCTCGATCACGCTTATCAAACTCAATAAGTTTCATCAATTCTCCAAGAATCTTACTTAGATTTCCTCTATTAATTTCATCTATAATGCAATAATATTTGCTTTCTCTATCATTTTTTGCTTTATTTACAAAATCTTTAAAAATTCCATTAACTATTACAAAATCTCCATTTTCATTAGGCTTAATTCCTTCAATAAAATCTTCGTAAGAATAACTTTGGTGAAATTGCACTGATAATATTTTATCATCATCTCTTTCGCCAATTAATGAATATGCTAATCGTTTCGCCATATATGTTTTTCCTACGCCTGGTGATCCTTGCAAAATAATATTCTTTTTAATTTCTAACATTTTTTTTAAGTGTGAATATTCAACATCACTCATAAATACATCATCTAAGAAATTTACAACTGTATATTTTTTATTAACAATTTTCTCCTCTTCTTCCTTATCATTTATGACATCATCAATAAAATTCCATAAACATGAGCCTAAATATTGTGAATCATTATTATTCACTTCAGGAACATCCCTTCTAATATTTTTATTTAATAAAAATGATAGTTCTTCAGCTTGCATATTGTTAGTACATTCATATCCAAAATACCGCATTAATATGAATAACTTATTCCTAGAACATATATTTAAAAATTTATCAGGATAATATATGTAAAGTAATTTTGTTAAAACCATACTCATTCCACCTAATAATGGATATTTTTCTATAGCTCTAATTGGAGTATTAACACAATTACCAAATTCCTTTAAAAACATATATAATTGATATTTTAAATTTTGCCAAAATTCCTCTGGATTATTTATTAATTGATTTCCTCTGCCGTAGTATTCTCCTTCACTGTGCTTGTATATCCCAAATTTTGCAGCTGTTGAACCGCCTATCCCCGGTCCTGCGTCCTTGTATTCACCATATTCTAATTTATAACATAATGAATTTTTATAATTAGGTCCTCCTAGTGCATATTCATCTAATGATAACATATTAATTCTTTCCAAAGGATATTCTTTTTTAAACTTTTCTCTTGCTGCAAGAAAATCTCTTTCTTTTGTCATTAGTTTCAAAATGTTTTTGGCGTAATATTTACGAAAAGAACCAATCAAAAAACTATTTGAATTTTCTATTTTTACTTTTGACAAAGCTTCACCTATTTTTCTATAATCTACGTTAGCCTGTGAAAGTAAATAATTACTAACATCATCAACACTTAAATTATTATAAATATTTTTATTTTCTTCTGTATTTGGAATTTTAAAATAAGATAAAACTCTTGCCGCATCAAATCCTCTTCCTTTTTCATCATGATAATAATTATCCTCTATTGATTTCATACTAGTACCTTTAAATAAATACTCATATAAGACATAATAATTAAATTCATTTGTAAAAGGATTAGTATTAACATTTTGCTCTTGTAAATAGATTAATTTAATATTAGATTTGTTCATCAATTCATTACTCCTTTTTGTCACTTCCCTTTTTAAATGCTTTAAATGTTATTGCTTCAAAGTCTAATTTTTTAAATAGCTCTTCTCCATCTATTATAAAACATTTTGCAACACCATTTCCTAAAGAGGAAACTCTATATATCTTGTAATTTTTTCCGTGAATTTTTGCTATCTCTAATTCATTTTTTGTAATATCAAATGGCGAGTTTTCATCTAAAGTGGTACCTTTTACCTCAATATAAATTGGTACAACATTACCATTGATGATGTCATATGAAAGAATATCATATCCTAGACCATCGCCTTTAGTTTTAGACACATGTTCAACTTTTTCAACAAGTTTAATATAACCAAGCTCAGCTAAACGTAATTTTTCAAACTTCATTATAAGTTCTTCTGCTTTGTTTCCTTTTTCTATGTTTCTTTCATTTATTTTTTCAAAATTATATAATCTTACAGTAGGAGCATAATTTTTCGAGTTGTTTTCTTTAAATGTATCTGGAAACTCTATAATTTCTACACTAGTTGTATTATTAATATCTCTCACTCTACCTGGATTTCTTCTCTTTGCTTTATTATCAACAATATCTTCAATAACTCCCTCATCCAAACTATCAACTGCCAATAAATTATTTATATTATTAACATCTAGATTGCTATCTAAAAAGCCATCAAAATAATTTGCACTACATAAAAACTCCTTCATTACATATTTGTCAGTTATTTCACAATATTTTGAATTTTCAAATTTATTTAATACAGCTTTTATATATGAGACAGATTCATCATTTGCAAATTCAAATGAAGTTTTCTTAATGTACTTAATATTGGATAATTCATTAAAAAATGAATCAAATCTTATATCGTTAACATATTGTTGATTTACAATTTTGTCAATGTATGAACTTTGATTAAAATCAACTTCTTCTCTACTTAATTCTATCAGCTCAAGACAAGAAGGCCAGTCTGCATAAGTTTTAGTTCTCATTACAAATAAAATAAATTCATTATAAGACAAATATGAACTTCCATAATGATGATATAATTCATACAATATTTTATATAACAACATAATAGCAAAAATAGTTATATTCTTATATTTTTCTTCTCCACGATTAATATTTAAAATATTAAAAGATAGCTTTTCTAATTGCCTTTCAACTAAATCATGATATATTTCCATATCTTCATATGTCTTTATATACTTTGATATTAATTTATACGCATCTGTAACTTCGGCAGAATCATAATCATTATCATTCCTATAAATTAATCCTAAATACTCTGGTATTATTGTATTTCTATATGTATTTTCCCCTATTTGAGATGGATATTTTTCACTCATAGCAGTATTATCTTTAAATTGTTTTGAATAAAACTCTCCATAACTAAGTGTTTTATCACTTAATTGATATCTCTCAACAATTTGTGCAATAAAAAGATCTAAAAAGAAGTCAGATCCCGTCTGCTTAGTCATAAACCAATAATCAACTTTTACCCCTCTTTCAATTATATTGTCTAAATACCTTTTAAGCTTTTCACTCTTCATCATATTTACCATCCTCTACATTTTTAATTACATTAGCTAAATAATATGCTAACAACGGCGGAACTGCATTTCCAATTTGTTTAATTACAGAACTTTTATTTCCATAAAAGATAAAATCATCATCAAATGATTGAATTCTAGCAGCTTCTCTAGGTGTTATTGTTCTATTTTGTTCAGGATGAATATAAACACCAGACGATGGCGTATCAAATCTTGTAATTATTGTTTTTGAAATATCTTCCCATTTCATACGACCATAAGCGCCACTATGAACGGATTTAATTTTATTACCATCTTTAAGATCTAATCTTCTTCCTCCAGGCTTTAATTCCTTAATTCTGTCAACAGCAATTTCATTATGTTTTGTAGCTTTATGATTATACAGTTTTTTTGCATTCTTTCTTCTTTGTTTTTGATATTCTGTTAAAGGTCTGTTTTTATATTCTTGCTCGAACTCTCCTTCCCCACTTGAAAGATAATTTAAATCTGAAATTGCATCATATATAGTTGCCTTTTTTATTTCTCCTTTTGTAATCATCATTTTTCTAGTATCATCTAACGCCTTTTTAAAATTTATTTTCTTTTTTGATCCAAATATTATTAATCTATGTCTGTCCTGTGGAACGCCATAATCACTTGCACAAAGCACTTTCTTATATATATAATACTTACCATTTTTAAAATTAAATTCATTTGTGAATAAATTTTCAATTTCTTTTATAATTTTTCCACCTGACATTGATAACATTCCTGGAACATTTTCCATAATAAAGTATTTAGGCTCAATTTTTTGAACTACTTCAAAATAATTTCTAAATAAATAATTTCTTGGGTCTTCTAAAAAAGCATTCTTTTTCCTTATTCTAGCTCCTGCCATGCTAAATCCCTGACAAGGAGGCCCTCCAATAATAACATCAATTTTATTTTTATATTCATCAAGCAATGGAATAATATTTTTTATATCATCATTTATCATTAATGTTTCTGGATGATTTTTTTTATAACTTTCTGATATACTTTTGTCTATTTCATTTGCAAGTAATATTTCATACCCAGCTTTTCTAAAACCACTACTCAGTCCTCCAACACCAGCAAATAAATCTATTACTTTCATTATTATTCCTCCTCAGCTGTATCATTCATTCTATATTTGTATGCATAATTTATAATATAATATATTTCCTCATTTGTAAAACTATATGCTTTACCTATTATTTTATCTATATTATCAATTATCTGTTTTGAATATTTATGTTTATATTCATACTGTACCTGCTTAGAACCAATATACTTTTTATTCTGTTCTAAATCGTTTTCAAGTTTTACAGACAAATTAACCAATTCTAGCTTATCATTTTCACTTAAATTGGAATAATCAAATTTAATATTATATATATCCTTAAATGTTATATGCCAACAATCAGATAATAAAATCCACAAAAAATAAAATGTTGACGAATTGAAAAATGCATTTAAAATTTGTTTTTGAATATAATCCTTACAATTAATTACTTTAAATTCATTTGTAGTTGGTTTGTTTGTAAATGCTTTTCCCCATAAGCCTAATCTTGTACTCAAATATAATTTATTATCTGTATTAATATTGCTATATATTTCTGGTAATATATTATTCATATTATTAACCTTATTTAATATACCCTTCTCAAGTAAATTGCCAACTTTAGGAACCCTGATAAAATCATCATTTTCCAAATAATTTATTTTTGTAAATAAATCTTTTCTTTCATTATTATACCAATAATGATAAGATGATGTGTATAAATCACATTTTTTAAATGACTTGTTGGAAAAAAATATTGTTAATCTTTGATGTACTCCTTTAAAAATACATCCCGGCCTATCTGCATATGTACTTATAAATAATTTTGATGAATTAGTATACATATAATTTCTTATAGGTGCCATTCTTGATGTAGATATTAATGAAAGTGGAACGATAAAAGATAAAATTCCGTTTTCATTCAAAATATTATAGGCTCTTTCTATTGTATAAGCATATAAATTACCACACTTTATTGACTTAAATTGGGTAAGTTGAGCTCCTTTACTTTCAACATATGGTGGATTTCCTATTATGCAGTCAAATTTATATCCAAATTTTTTCCAATCAAATGATTTTTTTAAAGATTTCTTTATAACAAAATCTTTTCCTGTAAAGGCATCAGCCAAAATAAAGTTCTTATTAAAAATGCTTTCAAATTGTTTTGTCATTAATCCTTTTGATACTGTCTTTAAAATTATTCGCATTTTTAATAAACAAATAGCTTCACATGAATTATCCAAACCATGTAGAATATTTAAGATATTATTTATTTCGTTTTCAGTGTTCATTTTAATTCTATAATTAATTTTATCTTTTAATAAATAAATAAAATCAAAAGCAGTAATTATAAATGCCCCAGAACCACAGGTTGGATCAATTATTTTTAGCTTATTTAAAGTAACATTAATTGTAGATAATTCATAATCAGAAAATGAAGAAAATAATTCATTTAAAATTACATCCAAATCAACATTGTATTTTATTAAATCATATTGGTTTTCAATTATTCTATCTCCAATCAAATTATATTTTTTAATAATTATGTTAATTGAAGTTATTATTTTATCTTGCACTTGCTTATTTAATTTATTAAATAGTGAAATAAAAATAGAATAATAAGTAATATATTTAGTAGTATCTTCAGGTGTATAATAAGATCCTGTTTTTTTTCTATTAATATGTTTTTCCAAAACATATCCTAAAACCTTTTGAATATTATCATAATTTGTTTTATCAGCACAAATTACATTTTTTAATTGATAAAATTTTTTGTTGAAATCAATATTATTAAACTTTAATTTGTATTTTTTAAAAAATAATGGTGTACCTAATCCTTCCTCATATAATTTTATTTTATTTTTAAATGCTGTATATGATATATTTAATTCATTTTCTTTATACAAGGTTTGTAAACATATCATAATTAAAATGTCATTTAACAAGTAAAAACTGTCTTGTTCTGCATTTCCATCTTTAACAAAATCATTATAGGTACTTTCATATAATCTACTTATTTTAGCAATATCTGAATTCATAAATACCTCTCTTCTAAAATAATTATCTAATAATTAAATCTCCTGAATGTAAATTATTATTTTTTACTAATAATAAGTTCTCATAAAATTTAATTAAATAAGTTTTATCTTCTTTAATATTTAAATAATTATTAAAGTAATTACTTCTAACTAGTGCATTTCTAAAATATACTGATTTATCTTTAAATAAAGAGTTATCTACATTGTATCCTAAACCAATTAAATATTTTTCTATGAATACTACTGCTGTTCTAGTATTTCCTTCTCTAAAAGAATGTACTTGCCATATTTTAGAAGTAAAATCAATAATATTATTAATAACTTCTACAATAGACATATCTTTATAATTTTTCTCTTTTTCTAGACCAATATCATACTCTAATGATTCTGTTAATTTTTTAGAATCTCCATAAGCAACAGAATCATTATTTAATATTTTTTCATGTTTAGAAAAATCAATTGTTCTAAACTTTCCTGCAAAATCATAAACATCTTGAAATAAGTATCTATGAATATATTTTAGATAATCTATTGATAATTCAAAATCATTTTGATTTAATAGTTCAACAATTCTCATAGATACAAAGTCACATTCTAATTCAATATGATTAATATCTTTTTGTTTTTCTTTCATATTATAATATTCTCTTAAACTTTGTTCTACTTCTTTAATTGTTAATTCACCTAAAATGTTTTTCTCACTAATTTGCTTTAAATATTTAGATGACTTTAAATTATCTACTTGTTGTAATCCTATTGCCATATCCCATTGTAACTGTTTTATATAATTGCTAGGCTGATATATTTCTTCATACTCATTCACGCTAGAATCCCAATATTTTTCGTCCATAAAACATACCTCTTACCTATAAACATTATAGCATAACTTTTATCATTTTTATCTTTTAAAATCGTTATTTTTTATTTATTCATTTTTAATTTTTTTAAATAACTATTGTGAAACACAAAAAATTTAAATGCCACCATTAAAATCAAATAAAGTTGCTGTTGTACTTTTTCTTCTATCATCTGATCTTGATTTAAATATATTTCATTCTTTATTTCAATTTCAGATAACATATATTTATCTAATTTAGACAACTCCTGAAGTTTTTTCATAGCATTTTTATACTCTCCATGAATAATTTTTGACCGATAATCATATATTAATTTTATTTCTTCAACTCTAAAATTATAGTTTTTCATAATTTTTATACACTTTTCTTGTAACTGTGAAGAAATATTTTTATCCTCATTAACTAACAATAGTTCTAAAATAGACACATAGTCAATAATACATTTTCGATCACTATTTATTACTTTAAAATTCATCATTTCTAAAATAAACATAAAATTTAAAAAGTTTTCTTCTTGAATCATTATTTTATCAAAACATTTATAAAAACTTTTATGTTTTAACTTTAAAATTTTTTTTGCATGAAAAATTTCATCAGGATAACTTTTAATTTTTCCAGAAAAATCATTCTCGCAATTTAACAAAACATTTGTTACCATTTGATAAAACATCAAAAAATTGTATACAAAAAAATGAACACGATCTTCAACTTGAGAATCCTGAATATAGTATTTAGCAATAAATTTTTTCACCTTAATCGGATTATAAGTAATCATACAAAGCTTACTAAAATAATTTTCAATATATTTTAGTAGCATATTATCTTTAAATGAAGGATCTTTATAATCTACACTAGCATCTTTTTCTTTAGAATAAATATGAATGATATTTTTTAAAATGACTATTTCTATAAAATCATATATTCTATTTCTATCTATAATTCCTTTTTTCATCATTTTTGACATAAAAAATGTATCTGGATTAGTATACGCAACACGATATTGTTGTAAAAATTTTTTTTGTCCAATTATTTTTATCATTTCTTTCAATTCAAAATAAAATGATACTACATATGCATTCTTAATTTTAGAATCAACATTTCGAAGTGTAATTTCCAACCCTTTAGATAACATAAGCTCTGTATCTAACTGAATTCTTTGATTAACAAATAATGTATTAGGAATCGTAATGCTATTAATAAGTTCTTGAGTTTTCTTATTTAAAAACTGAAAGAAATGCTTATAATTTACTTTATTATTAAGTAGTATCGCAGTATAATTTCGATCTTGAATAGAAATATTACAATAAGAATACTTTTCTTTATCTTGTGATTTTTTTCGAATAAAAATAATATCATTTTCTAAAAAAAAATCATTTATTATTTGGTGCTTAAATTTATATATTTTTACTTCTTTCATAACTATCTCTTAATTTTTCAAATATAGGAAAATTACCTGCATAACTTTTTGGAGATATTGGACTAGGATGATATATAGGTAAGATTTTATATCCATTAACTTCATAAATATTACCAACTACTTCTGCAAACCTATTAAATGTAAAATTAAGTAAATTTCTAGTAGGAAACTCTCCCAAAGTGATAATTAATTTTGGATTTAATATCTTTAATTGTTCTAACATTATATTCTTACAATTTTTAGAACATATTTTTAAATTTTTTCTTTCAATTGGATAACACTTTACCGATCCTAAAAATGTTGTTTCAAATATATCTCTATCAAGAATATCAAATAATTTTCGTAAAACAACTCCACTAGGTAATATCTTGCCATTTATATCTTTCCATAATTTATGGCTTTTTCTCCAACCATTATTTGCAGGAGCTTCACCAACTAAAACTATATCATTATTTTTTCCCATAAAAATAGTTGTATCATTAGGAAATTTATCAACCAATTTATTACAAGCAATACATTTAAATACTTTTTCATCAACTTGTTTTAATAATTTACTTATCAGCATTTCTTTTAATATGTTATATCTATTTTTTGTCTCTTCAGTTAATATTTTTTCTCTATCAACAAGTTGATAATTTTGATAATTTATATCACAATTAAATTGACTTATAGTTAAATCTATAATTTCGCTATCAATCAAATTAAAATAATGACGTATTTCATTCACATAAATTTTACCAATATCTCCATTAAAATAATCATTAATAATTAAAGTGGTTATTGCATCCATACCAAAACATTTATTCTTTTCATTCCAATTGTCTTGAAATTTAGGATCACATAAATCTTTTGAATAACACTCTAGTAATAATGCTCGAACATTTTCTATATTCATAATAACACCTCATTAAAACTTTAATATAATTATTACAATCAATTTTTATTAATAAATGAACTTCATAAGTTTCTAAATCAACTATTGTATTTATTCACATATTTAAAGCCATTTCTCCCACTCTTTTTACACTAGTTCTTCCACATCTCCCAATTGTTGAATTAATAATTGCTCATTTGGATATTTAGGAATAAAATCTATTTTTTTCTTTCCATTTTCATCAACAGCACTATTTTCTGAAAATAAAATATCTATATAAATAATTTTATCTTCTTCTTTTGGTATAATTCCAAATATGTCTTTATCAGAATATAATGCATATACTACTTGATATCCCTCATCTCTATATCGCTTTTGTATACACTCATTTAAAATTGGAAGTGGTCTTTTAACGTTCCACTTATCATATAATTTATCATCTTGAAATAAAAACATGCTGGTATATTCTTTTATTGGATATAGATATAAAAATACTTTTTTCAATTGAATCACCTTTCATTTTTTCTGTTTCTTAATACAATTTTATCATATTTTGCAAAGTTTACCGATAATAATATTACACTTTTGCATATAAATGCTTTTCTTATTATTAAACAAAAAATCGACTCATAAGAATCGATTTCTATCTTGAAGTCTTTCGACTTTTTTTCAATATGGGGCGAAATGTGGGGGTCGAACCCACGCGTGCCGGAGCCACAATCCGGTGTGTTAACCACTTCACCAATTCCGCCATTACTCGAATATCTTAACAAATTATTGCTA
>CALXKA010000026.1 GCA_944388765.1 uncultured Clostridia bacterium | reverse complement strand
TATGTTGGCGACATTGTTGCCAATTTGTTGCCACAATATAAGAAAAGATAATTAGAATAATACAATAAATACTATATATACCTTCTTATATTAATTCTTTAAATTAAGAAATACCAATAGTATAGATAATATTGTATATACTAATAATACTTAATTTTCCACTACATGTGGTTCAGGAAAGAAATACAAAAATTGTTGTGGTAAAAATATGTAAAAGCATAATTTTTCGCTTAGTCGATGAAGAAATATACCGATAAGAAATATAGTAACAGGGGAGACTTGAACTCTCCTCTTTTTTAATATACAATGGAAATAAATATTAAAAATTATAAAAAAGAATAGGAGAAAAGATATGCAAAAAAATCCAGAAAAACAATTCTATAATAAAATAGGAAAAACAATAGGTTGGGATTTTTCTAATATAAAATATAAAACAATTGATAATAGTAGTTTTCAATATTTTAATGAACTAAATAAAGAAAGCGCAGGAAAAATAATATTAGATATAGGAACGGGTGGAGGAGAAAAAATTCTAAATAATATAAAAAATGCCAGATTAATTATTGGAACAGACTTTTCACAAGAAATGATTAATAAGGCTAAAGAAAATTCAAAAGGAAGAAAAGATGCAATGTTTTTTAAAATGGATTCTAATGAAATTAAATTTCCAGATAACTTTTTTGATATTGTATCTGCTAGACACACACCATTTAATCCAGATGAAGTTTTTAGAGTATTAAAAAGTGATGGAATGCTTATTTCAGAACAAGTAGATGAAGATGATTGTATAGAATTGAAAAAAATATTTGGTAGAGGACAAGGATTTAAAAACAAAATTAAACAAAGCTTGCAAGATAAATCAGACTTAATCAAATGTAATTTTAAAGATATTAAATTTTACAATATTGAACAAGAAGAATATTATAAAAATGAAGAAGATTTATTATTTTTATTAAACAATACTCCAATTATTCCTGATTTCGGAAAAAGAGAAAAAGATTATGAAAAATTCAAGATATATGTAGAACAAAATATAACTAATAAAGGAATATATTTAAAGAGAATTTTATATGGATTGAAAGCCCAAAAAGCGTAAAAAAATATAAGAAATATTAATGATATATTTAAGGTATATAAAAATCTATATACCTTATCTTTTTTCTTAATAAATAGTAGCCATCTCTATTTTTTGTCTTAATACAAATCATAGAATTTGTTATATCTATTTCATCAACAAAACTTTCATCTTCCAAAGATTTTATAATTGATATTTGTTATCATCAAAAATGGAAATATTAATACTCCTTTGATATACATAAGGTTATTTAACATCATATCAATAAATCTATATAAAGTAAAGAATAATTATATGTTGAAACATCCTTTATTTTATGATATATTAAAAAAGTAATTGATATATATATAGAATCAGAAAGGAGACTCAATATGGAGAATAATCACATTATTAGCATTGAATTCAATAAGGAAACTCAGCAAATAGAAGTTTTCTTCTCATTTTCATCTCAATGCATCAGCAAAGAACAGATTAACTTGATTTCGCTTGCTTGTAATTATAATGCAAGTTATAGTTATTCAAATGACCGGCTGTTGTTTACTGTGAAATGTAACAGTGAAGCAGACACGGAAAGTTTGCTACGTGATTACAGAGAATATTTCTATTCCAAATAGTGAGTCAAAAAATCAAGGAAAGCATACTATTTATGCGACAAAAAAATCATGTCTTTAATTACCTTGATAAAACGAGAGTTTACATGCCTGTTATACAGATATGTAAACTCTCACTAAATAATTTAGATAGAAATTATTAATCTTGTATAAATAGAAAAGTAACAAATATATAGTATAGTAAAAGGAGAGTGATAAAATGTTTGAATTAGAAGAAAATTCTAAGCTATTAGAAGAATTAGAAAACAAATTAAAAGAATTAGGTGAGTCACTTTGACATATCTAAATTACAAAAAGATTTAAAAGATTTAGAAGCTAAAACTCTTGACTCAGAATTCTGGAATGACCAAAAAAACTCTCAAAAGATATTAGAAAAAATAAAATCAATAAAAAGAAAATGTAATAAGTATGAAGAGATAGAAAAAGAAATAAATAATCTAAAAGAATTATCAGAATTAGTAAATCTAGAACCAGATGAAGAAATAGCAAAAGACATTATAGTAGGAACAAATAAAATAAAAAAAGAAGTTGAGAAATTTGAAATAGAAACTTTATTTTCTGGAAAATATGATGGTAATAATGCGATAATAACTATACACCCAGGAGCAGGAGGGACAGAATCACAAGATTGGGCAGAAATGTTATACAGAATGTATACTAGATGGGCTACTAAAAATGAATATGAAGTAAAAGAGTTAGACTATCTAGAAGGAGAAGAAGCAGGTTTAAAAAGTGTAACATTTGAAATAATTGGAGAAAATGCTTATGGATATATGAAATGTGAAAAAGGTGTACATAGATTAGTTAGAATATCACCATTTGATAGTGGCGGCAGAAGACATACTTCGTTTGCATCTGTTGAAGTTTTACCAGAAATAACAAATGATATTGAAATTGAAATTAACCCTGATGATTTAAGAATTGATACATATAGAGCTTCTGGCGCAGGTGGACAACATATAAACAAAACATCATCTGCTGTAAGAATAACCCATATACCAACAAATATTGTTGTTGCATGTCAATCAGAACGTTCACAAATTCAAAATAGAGAAACTGCAATGAAAATGTTAAAATCAAAATTATTAGATTTAAAAGAGCAAGAACAAAAAGAAAAAATTGAAGATTTGAAAGGTGAACAAAAGGAAATTGCCTGGGGAAGTCAAATAAGATCATATGTATTTTGCCCATATACAATGGTAAAAGATCATAGAACAAATTACGAAGTAGGAAACGTAGAAGCGATTATGGATGGAGATATAACAAACTTTATGGAGGAGTACTTAAAATCGTTGACAATAAAAAATCAATAGAATATAATAATAGAGAGATTAATTTAATTAAGTTAAACTCTCTATATTATTTTTATTAAGAAGGTGCTTATATGAAAGACATAATAGTATTAAAATTTGGAGGAAGTTCAGTTGCGGATAATGAAAAATTAAAGATTGTAGCAGAAAAAATAATTAATATGTATGAAAAAAACAATAATATTGTCGTCATATTATCAGCCCAAGGAAAAATGACAGATAAACTAATTGAAGAAGCCAAAGAATTGGCAAAAAATGCAGAAAAAAGAGAAATGGATGCATTAATAAGTTGTGGAGAACAAATGTCAGCTGCAAAATTAAGTATACTTCTAAATAGCTTAGGATATAAAGCTATATCACTTACTGGATGGCAAGCAGGAGTTTATACAGATAATACAAATCAAAATGCATTAATTCAGAACATCAATACAGAAAGAATATTAAAAGAGTTAGAACAAAAACATATAGTTATTATAACAGGATTTCAAGGAATTAACGAAAACTTGGACATAACTACATTTGGAAGAGGAGGATCAGATACATCGGCAGTAGCTATTGCAGCAGCTTTAAATGCTAAAAATTGCTATATTTTCTCAGATGTTGATGGAATATATACAGCAGATCCAAACAAGGTAAACGGAACAAAAAAATTACATGCATTATCATATGATGAAATGCTCGAAATATCAAGTGAAGGTGCAAAAGTATTGCATAATAGATGCATTGAAATAGGAGAAAAATTTAAAATCCCTATAATTACAAAATCAACTTTTAATAATAGATCTGGAACAGTAATTTCAGACATAATTGAAGAAAACACTATAAAAAGTATTATAAAAAAAGATTTATCAAGAGTTTCAATTGTAGGCAATGGAATTATTAGGAATATAGAAGCAATGAAAGAGGTTTTAAACATTATCCAAAAAAACAAATTAGATATGTTAGAATTTGATGTAACAGAGTCAAAAATTTCAATTACTTTTAAAAATTTAGTTGATGATGATATATTAGAGGAAATTCAAAACAATCTTATAAAAAAGGAAAGCATTTAAACTTTCCTTTTTTCGACATTTTTCACAAAATTGCAAAACATCTATTTACTTTATGTTGATATTGTGATAGTATGACAAGTAAGAAATACCGTTTCTAAACATTAGCAAAACAAGGAGGTATATCTATGAAAACAAAACAATACAAATTAAGTTGCCTAAAAAAACAACTTAAAGACAAGAAAGCCAAACGGGTTAGTATCTTAATATGGAAACTGACCAAAGAACAAAAAGAATATATTGAAAATGTTTTACATTTAAGAGTAGAGTCATACTTATATGGAATACGTACAAAAACCTTTAAAAACATCAGCCAATTAAATTACAACATTTTAAAAGATTTGCATTATATGAAAAAGCGGGGTAAAGATGTTGAAATAAGACCATTAAAAATTAAAGATAAAAAAATATTGGATGAATATGGTGTACGTTATTATACAGTAAAATACAAAATATACCTTTAATTGACTAATGTAAGAAAACATCTGAGAAGCTATATCTCAGATGTTTTTTATATATTAAATCATTACTTTCATAAAAAAAAATTAGAAACAAACATATTTTATGTTAGGATCAAAATATAAAATAGTAGTAAATAGCAAGGCAAAAGGAGGAATAGATAATGAGATATGTAGCACTAGGAGATTTAGTTGCAGATTGCTATTATAAAAATGTTGGACAAGACAAAGAACTAATTAAGATAGATGGAGGTTCTTCACGGTTCAACGTAATAGCCAATTTAGCAGCAAGAGGCAATAGTACATGTGTTATATCTGGATGCGGACAAGATTTAGTAGGAAAAATTGTTTTAAATAGTCTTATGAGATTAAATGTTGATACTTCCTTTGTCATAAGGAAAGGAAATATTAGAACGAGAGCATACCACTTAACAGTAGAAGGAAACAAACACATCTGTACAAAAACATGTCCAATTTGTGGTAATAGAACTTGGTATAACCAAGAAGTAGTAACAATCGAGTATTATAAAAAGCATATAAAAAAAGATGACATTTTAATTTTAGATGGCCTAAAACCAGAAAATATTCCAATAATAAAGACTTTTCCAAACGAAAAAGTACTAGATATAGGAAGAATAAAACGGTTAGATGGTCTTTCTAATACAGAAATATTAAATATATTGCAGAATAAAAATATAGAAATACTACAATTAAATGAAACAGTAGAACAGTATTTAATCAGAAGATTTAAAATAAGTAAATTATTAGAATTATTTCAAATCTTAGAACCAAAATTCATGATTGTTACAAGAGGAAAAGAAGGAGCAGATTTTGTAACCCAAAACCACATAATTCATAAAACTTTAATACATTGTCAAAAAGAAGTCGATGATACAGGTGCAGGAGATGCATTCTTTTCAATGTTTATCCAAAAGTATTATGAAAATTGTAAAAGGATATCAAGAGGCTGGATAGATGAAACATTCTTGTTAGCAAATGATTTGACAACAAGAGTAGTATCTCATTTAGGAGCAAGAGGACATCTTTATGATGGCTATTATCTAAAAAACATTAACAACTGTATATGTAAAGAAGATTAAATGAAGCAAAAAAAGAAGTTTTTAAGTAGCAAAATAAAAGATTTTACTTAAAAACTTCTTTATATATAAGGAGGAAAAATGGAAAGAAAAGAAGATTTGTTAGAACAAATAGAAAAAATAAAAAAAGAATTAAAAGAAAAAGAAATTCAAAATATTTATCTTAACTTTGTTGACTTTTCAGGAAATATTTTAACTAAAATGGTTGGTGTAAAAGAATTAATAAACAATACTCATGTATCCTGGTTTGATGGAATAAGTATCAATGGAAGCCTTTTATCAGATTTTAAGGACAAAAAAAGCAATGATTGGTTAGTAATATTACCAGATCCATTTTCATTTAGAATTATACCATTTCTAAAAGATGAAAATCAAAGAGCAGCACTAATATTTTGTTCAATAAAAAACAATTCTCTTGATACAAGGGGGCTATTAAAAAAAGTAGTTGGTGAATTTCAAGAATTAGAGATGACCCCAATGTTTGGAACACAGCTTATTTATTCTACAAATTTAGAAGAAAAAAACCAAAACTTTTATGAGGCACTTGCAAATAATAAAAATATTATTTTTCAAAACAATTTAGTAAATGAACTATTAAAAGCTAATGTTGATATTGAATATTATATGCCATATGGGAAAAAACATAACAGAATAGACTTAGTACCAGATGTTGCAGATATTGCAGCAGATAAATTATGGACTGCAAAATGGTTCTCAAAAACAATAGCTAACCAAGAAGATATAAATATATCTTTTAATAATATAGAAAAACTTGACTTATCATCTTGTCCAGTACATATGAGCTTATGGAAAGGAAAAAGAGAAAAAAATCTATTTTTTGACAGTGAAGATAAGTTTGAATTAAGTCAATTAGCTAAGAACTTTATGAATGGTATTATATATCATCAAAAAACAATAAAAGCACTAGCTACTGCAACAAGTAAAAATTCACAAAAATATTATCAAACTAAGATCTCAGTAAATAGAGGAAATAGTTTAATACAAGTACCTTTATACTTTAACGAGAAAAGAAAACAAGACCGAATAGGATGGAGTAAAAGATGTATATATAACGGATTAAATGCTGATCAAAATTATTATATAATGTTTGCTGTTTTACTTTATGCAGGATTATATGGAATAAATAATAAACTTAATAAAATAGAGCTTCATGAAACTGATTCTTATCCAAAAGAAAGTTTGATAAAAGATTTGGAAAATAATGAATATTTCAAAGAAAAATTAGGAGAAAGAATTTTGCAAAAAGCAATTAATAAATTAAAAGGGAAGGAGTGATACTTTGAATAAAGAATTTTGTTTATTTAAGGTAAATAAAAAAAGAATACTATGGGAAATTACAAAATATTGTAATTACCAATGCAAACATTGTTGTGCATCAGCAAATTTAGTAGATACAAAAAATGAATTAAGTACAAAAGAATGTAAAGCAATCTTAAAACAACTAAAAAATTTTGGAATAGAAGAAATATATTTTTCGGGTGGAGAACCCTTTTCAAGAAGTGATATTTTAGAGATTTTACAAACTGCCAAAGATTACAATATTACTTGTAACATCTCTACAAATGGTTCTTTTTTAACAGGAAAGATAGCAAAAGAATTGTCAAAATTAAACATAAATAAAGTACATATTAGTCTAGATAGTAATATTGAAGAAGATTTTAATGAATTTAGAGGCGGTAAATATTTTGAACCAACAATAAATGCAATTAAACTTTTAAAAAAACATAATATATACGTAAGAGTAGGGACCGTTATTTGGCAAAAGAATTATAAAAATCTTGAAAATATGATTAAATATCTATACTCACTAAAAGTAGATGAAATAGTTTTTAATTGGTTAGTACAAGTAGGAAGGCTTATAGAAAATGAAGATGTTTGTGTCGATTTAAAATATTTTAATGAAACAATAGAAGAAATAAAAAAGTACGAGAAAAAATATAAAGACTTAATAAAAATATCAATGCATAGAAATGAATATTTTGAAAGTTCAAACGCAATATGCCCAGCAGGAGAAACATTTTTCTATATCAGTCCAGAAGGTTATGTGGCACCATGTTCTTGGATAAAGAAAATGGACAATAAATATACATCTAGAAATAGTCTAAAAGATCTTTCATTCGAAAAAATAATAAAATCAAATGAAATACAGAAATTTAATAAATTAAAATATGAAAGGATGAAAAAATATAAAACAGGATGCTTAGCAATATGTTTAGAAAGAAACGGAACATATTTTTCAAGAGACCCATTATTAAAAAAGGAGGAAAATAATTATGAAAATTCTAAATTCTTGTCCATTTCATCTACAAGATAATAAATTACGAATACTATGGGAAGTAACTCCTAGATGTAACATGTTTTGCAAACACTGTCTATTTTATCAAAATAATGAAAAGGGTATAGAAAATGAATTAAGTACAAACGAGATGTATAAAATTATAGAAAACATATCACAAGACAAAGAAATAAATGCCATCTGGCTATCTGGTGGCGAACCATTACTTAGAAAAGATATTGTAGATATTTGTAAAGCAATCACTAATCACGGTATAAAACCCTCAATTAGTACAAATGGGATCTTATTAACTGATAAGCTAATTAAAGACTTATATAATGCAGGAGTATCATATATTCATTTAAGTATAGATGGAGGAACTGCCAAAACTCATGAAAATTTAAGAGGTGTAAAGGGATCATTTAATCTTTTAATGAAAACAATGGATAAGTTAAAAAATTCACCTATTAAAACAGGCGCAAGTTTTATGGTTACAGATGATAGTATTAATGAAATAGAAGATGTAATCAAAATTGCAGTAGACAAAAATTTAAATGTAATTAGTTTCTACTTGGTTGCAGAACTTGGAAGGGGCGCCAATAATTTTAAAAATCAAAAAGATATCTTAATATACAAATTACAAAATAAAATAAAAAAATTAGAAAAATGGAAAAAAGAAACAACCAACAATTTAAAAATAGAAGTTTTTAGAGCAGATTCTTGGGAAGAAAATGATGAGGTAATATTACAAGAATGTAAAGCAGAACAATTTCTTAATATAACCTATGACGGATTTTTAGGCGGATGTCCTTGGCTTATGAAGTCAGACGATGAATTTAATTGTGGCTCTTTATTAGAAGAAGACTTTCTAATATTAAAAAAGAAGTGTCAAGACAAAATAAAACAAAAAAAAGAGGAAAGAAAAGAAAAACTTAGCTTTTGTAATAAATGTAGTAGAAAACAAGAATGTGGTAAAGGTTGCCCTGCTTTACAAATAAAAGATAATAAGTTATATTATGCACTAGACCCTATTTGTCCAAGTTTACATTTGAATATTATAACAAAAAATAATGATAAACAAATACTAAAAGTTTGAGATATAAAATTGGAAGATTACTATAAATACCAATATAATTGGAAAATAGGAATATATAGCTTTAATATATATACTAGAAAAACAAAACTAAATATGCCTTTTCATTATTTAAATTTTAGAAATGATAAAAAAATTGAAATAAAAATATTTTTAAATGAAAATACATTAGAAAAAGATAAAATAATTTCATTCTGTAAAGAAAAGGGAGAAGAATACATCCCAGAAGAATTAGATATTTTTTATCATAAGATAAACAAACTTTTAAAAATAAATCTAAAAATAAAAGATCATATAAATAAGTACTACAAATATAAAAATTATTTATTTGCATACTTCCCGTATTCAACAGACAATTTTGTATTAGAATATTCAAATAAATTCAACTATATAAAAATATATGGAAACTCAAATAATTTATATAGACTTATTCTAGATTTTCTTACAATAAATCAAAGATACTTACCTTTACATGCGTCAGCAATTAGTAAAAATAATCATTCTTTTTCTTTTATAGGAGAAAGTGGTGGAGGTAAAACTTCTTTTCTAATCAAATTGTTACAGAAAAATTATAAATTTTTAGCAGATGATAGTATATTTGCAAACAATTTTAAAATCTTTCCAACAAACTATTTTTTAAGTGTCAGGAAAGATTTTCCTAACCATCCAGAAATAAACAAAATAATTAAAAATCATAAAGAAGAAAAAATTTTCATAAATATAGAAAAAGAAGTTTCTTCTATTCTACTATCAGATCCAATAAACATTTCTAAAAATAATTTTTACATAATTAAACCAAAAGAAAAAAAGTGGGAAGGTATAACAAAGATGAAAGAGCCTTTTCCATGCATTTCACATCATAGCTTTTGGTGTACAAGATTTTTAATAAAAAAAGATTTAGATAAATGGATAGAAAAAAAGTTAAATGATTCTATACTTTTTTGGGAAAATAAAACAAAAAATATAGAAGAGATAACAATTAATTTTAAAGAATTTGAAAATGAAATAGAAAAATTTGATATATATTTTTCCAAAATAGCAATTTAGAAAGGATTTTTTCTATGAAAAAATTATTAGTATCAGATTATGACAATACACTTTTTACAGATGAAAAACAAATCTTAAAAAGTATAGAAAACATAAAAAAATTTCAAGAAGATGGAAATATATTTGTGATTTCAACTTCTCGCAGTTGGAAATCAATCAAAAAAGAAATTGATAAATATAAGATCCCATTTGATTATTTATGTTGCAACACAGGAGGAACTATATTCAACAACAAAGGAGACAATCTTTTTATAGGAAATATTTCTGACACAACAATCAATAAAGTTGAAAATATATTATCAAAAGTAAATACTAGAAATATATCTATTACAAGATACGGTATATATAAAGAATATGAAGAAAAAATAAACAAAATATTAGGATATAAAATAAAAGGAAATAAGGACATAGAAAAAATAAAAGAGGAATTAGAAATTAAATTAAGCAATGAGTTTGAAATTATATTAAAAAATGAAAAAAACTGCAATAAATTATTTTTAAACTATAAATTAAACACAAAAGAAAATGGCATAGATAGATTAATAAAACTTCTTCCTAAAAGTGATTATAAAGTAATCACAGTAGGAGACGATGATGTTGATTTTAACATGCTAAAAAAATATAATGGATATAGAATGCTTAATAGTTCTAAATTGTTAATAGATAACATTAATAAAACTGTAAATTCAGTTGATGAATTAATAAAAATAAATTAAGAATTGTGTCCAAATTGTAAATTTTGAAAGTTGCAAGTACAACTTTCTTTTTTTATGTTCTAATTAAGACAAACTGTGAATAGATATAAATAGCAGGGAAAATATAAATTATACAACAATTAGAATGGAGGTTTTATTATGACCATAGATGAAAGAAAACAAACATCAACAGGAGTAATTCAAAACTTAATTTTGGAAAATAGAAGTAAACTAAGTATATCAGGAGTTATAGATGTGCTTAGTTTTGATGACCAAGTTGTAATGGTGGAAACAGAACTTGGACTTTTAACAGTAAAAGGGGAAAATATTAGAATTAATAAATTAAGTATTGATACATCTGAGGTAATTATTGAAGGAGATATATCTTATTTAGCATATAGTGATAAAGAAATCGACAAAAATAAGGGTGGAGGATTGTTAACAAAAATATTTAAATAAGAGGTGACTTAACTTGGTGACAAATCAAGCATATTTATTTCTAATTTTTATAATTAATGGAATTATAATTGGTCTTTTATTTGACTTTTTTAGAATCCTTAGAAAATCATTTAAAACCAAAGATATAATTACATACATCCAAGACGTTTTATTTTGGATTTTAACAGGCTTTACTATATTATATAGTACTTTTACCTTTAACAATGGAGAAATCCGTATATTTATGTTTATAGCGATATTAATAGGAATTATATTTTACATGACATTAATAAGTACATATATAATAAAAATAAATGTTAAATTTATTAATTTAATCAAAAATATATTACGAAAAACATTTAATATTTTATTATCACCATTCAAATGGATATATAAAATATTAAAAAATATATTGAATGGACCATTTAACTTTATAAAAAATAAGCTTTCAAATATATTAAAGTCATTAAAAATTAAAAAATACAATTTTATAACTAATTTTCAAAAAAATATAAAATCTGACAAAGAAAAATACAATAAAACAAAAAATCCTGTAAAAAATTAAAAATAAAAGAAGGATTTATATTAAATATGTAGTATAATATAGTTATAAGTATAAAAATGGAGATTGCACTTATGAAAAAAAATAAATTATTAAAAAGAATATTAATATTAGTAATTGCTGTTTATGCTATTTTTACTTTAATAAATCAGCAAAAAACTTTAAATCAATATAGTGACAATTGTGATGAACTACACACAAAAATAGCGGATGCACAAGAAGAAAAAGACGAACTAACAAAACAAAAAGAAAATGTCAATTCATTAGAATTCATTGAACAGATGGCAAGAGAGCAATTAGACATGTATTATCCCAATGAAAGAGTATATGTTAATCAAGGAATGTAATCATTTATGATTATTTTCCTTTTTTTGGTAAAAATCTTTATTTTCTTAAAATTATATGTTATAATGATATTATTATATTATTTCTTTTTATTTCTAATTTCCAAAATAAATTCAAATAGAAACATAATAAACTAATTATAAAGGAGGACTATATGTCACGTTTAGAAGAACTAACATTAACAGAACTAAAAGAGTTAGCCAAAAAAAATAATATTAAGAATATTTCAAAACTAAAAAAAGAAGAATTAATAACGGTATTAAATCATGTTATAGGTGATACAACTGATGAATCACATTATATACAAACAAATGATGAAAACGAAATCGATGAAAGTGAAAAAAGAGAAACTATTGAAAGACAATATGATGAAAATGGAGAACCAATTGTTGACTATAAATTAACTAATGAAGGTGATGAAATAGTAGAAGGAATTCTAGATATTTTACCTGATGGATATGGATTTTTAAGAGGAGAAAACTTTTTATCAAGTGAAAAAGATGTATATATATCAATGGTTCAAATAAGAAGATTTAAACTAGACACAGGGGACATAGTAAAAGGTATTTCTAGATTTAGAGAAGGAGAAAAATTCCCATCTTTAATCTTTGTTGGAGAAGTAAATGGAGAACATCCAGAAAAAGCAATGAAAAGAAAAAGGTTTGATGAATTAACACCAATATATCCAGATGAAAGATTAAAACTAGAAACGACATCTAATGAATACGCAACAAGAATTATAGATCTAATGTGTCCAATAGGAAAAGGACAAAGAGGAATGATTGTTGCACCACCAAAAGTAGGTAAAACAACATTATTAAAAAAAGTTGCAAATGCTATTAGTACAAATAATCCAGAAGTAGAATTAATTGTCTTATTAATAGATGAAAGACCAGAGGAAGTAACAGACATGAAACGTTCAATAAAAGGACAAGTAATACATTCAACTTTTGATGAGCTGCCAGAACATCACGTAAAAGTTGCTGAAATGGTATTAGAGAGAGCAAAAAGATTAATAGAACAAGGAAAAGATGTTGTAATATTACTAGATAGTATAACAAGACTAACAAGAGCATACAACCTAGTAATTCCATCATCAGGAAGAACATTATCAGGAGGTATTGACCCAGCAGCACTACATAAACCTAAAAAATTCTTTGGAGCAGCAAGAAATATTGAATTTGGTGGAAGTCTAACTATTCTAGCAACAGCATTAATTGATACTGGTAGTAGAATGGATGATGTCATATTTGAAGAATTTAAAGGCACAGGAAATATGGAAGTTCATTTAGATAGAAAATTATCTGAAAGAAGAATATTCCCTGCAATAGATATTAATAAATCTGGAACAAGAAGAGAAGATCTATTATTAACTAAAAAAGAAAAAGAAACAGTTTTTGCTTTAAGAAAAGCAATGAATAGTCTACCTATTGCAGATGTTACTGAACAAGTAATTAGTCAAATGACTCAAACAAAAAACAATGAAGAATTTATTGACAAAATAGATGATTATTTAAGAAGATTTAAATAAGTTCAAATTTAAATAAAGTATTAAATTTGTAGCATATAAATTTAATGCTTTATTTTTGTATAAAAAACCATATTTTTATAATAATAAAAATATGGAGGAAAGAAAAATGAAATCATTATGGTTAAAAAAAGATATAATAGAAAATTTTCCTGAATTAAAAGAAAATTTAGAATCAGAAATATGTATAATTGGTGGTGGAATCTTTGGAATTAGTACAGCACATTATTTATGTAAGTATGGATATAAAGTTGTATTAATAGAAAGAGATGAATTAGCAAGTAAAGTTACAGGACATACAACTGCCAAAATAACAAGTCAACATGGATTAATCTATCATTATTTATTAAATCAATACGGGAAAGATTTTGCAAAAAAATATTATGAAGCAAATCAAAAAGCAATAGAAAATATAGAAAAAATAATAAATACTAACAATATAGAATGTGACTTCAAAAAACAAACAAGTAATATATATACAACAAATAAATCAGAAATACAGAAAATTGAAGAAGAAATCAAAGCATTAAATGAGTTAAATATCAAAGCTAAAAAAATTGAGGAATCACCTTTACCTTTTAAGATCATTTCAAGTATAGAATTTGAAAACCAAGCACAATTTAATCCAATTAAATATATAAAAGGCTTAGTTAAAACAATAAAAGAAAACAATGGTTTAATATTTGAAAACACTACATGTTATGACATAAAAAAAGAAAAAAATAGTTACATTTGTTATACAAAAAACAATAAAATTAAAACCAAATATGTCATTATTGCAACTCAATATCCATTTGTAAATTTTCCAGGAATATATTTTGCAAAAATGTATCAGAGTTCATCTTATGTAATAGGACTTGATACTAAAACAGACCTTTTTAATGGAATGTATATAAATATTCAGTCTCCAATTTATTCTTTTAGAACAGCTTTTGATGAAGGAAAAGAAATACTATTAATAGGCGGACTTGATCATAAAACAGGAGAGAATATAGATTATAAAAATAGTTATGGACTATTAGAAGAAAAAGCAAAAATATGGTATCCAAGTTGCGAGATAAAATATCGTTGGAGTACAAGAGACTGTATCACATTAGATAAAATCCCATATATAGGAGAATTTTCCAACATGTTACCAAACATTTATGTAGGAACAGGTTTCAATAAATGGGGAATGACATCTTCAAATATTGCCGCAAGAATTATAACTGATAAAATTACAGAAAAAGAAAATGAATATGAATATATTTTTAAAGCTACAAGAATAAACCCAATAGTAAACAAAGATGAAGTCAAAAACATGATTAGCCAAACTACAAAATCTCTTGTAATGGAAAGAATTAAAGAAAACAGCAAAGAAAATATAGATGATATAAAAGAAGAAACAGGAAAAATAATAGAAATTAGAGGAGAAAAAGTAGGAGTATACAAAGATATTGACGGAAAGATATTTGCTGTAAAACCTGTATGTACACATTTAGGATGTATTTTAAATTGGAATGATGCAGATAAGACCTGGGATTGTCCATGTCATGGTTCTAGATTTGATTATAAAGGAAAGAATATAAATAATCCTGCTATAAAAGACTTAGAAAAAATAAAAATATAATCAAAAATCGTATTATGTCAATAGCTATTTAGAAATATTTTTAAATAGCTATTGACTTTTTAAATATAAATACATATATTATCAATTAATATAAAATAAATTATATTCAAATATTTTTATTTAGGAGGATCAAAATGATTGAAATAAAAAATGTATCAAAATCATATGTTAAAGGAAAAAAATCAGTTGATAATCTAACCTTAGAAATAAATGATGGGGAAATATTTGGCTTCTTAGGACCAAATGGTGCCGGAAAAACTACAACTATAAGAATGATAACAGGGGTTCTTGATGTAGATGAAGGAGAAATTTTAATAGATGGAAAAAGTATAAAAAAAGATCCATTAGAAGCTAAGAAAAATTTTGGGTTTGTTCCAGATAATCCAGATATGTTTTTAAAATTAAAAGGTATCGAATATTTAAATTTCATGGCAGATATATATGATATACCTAAAAACAAGATAAAAGAAAAAATAGAGAAGTTAACTAAAAAATTTGAAATATATAATGAATTAAATAATCAGATACAAAGCTATTCCCATGGTATGAGGCAAAAAATAGTAATATGCGGAGCATTACTCTCAGAGCCAAAAAACTGGATATTAGATGAACCTATGACAGGATTAGATCCAAAATCCTCATTCGATTTAAAAGAAATGATGAGAGAGCACAGCAAATCTGGTAAAACTGTATTTTTCTCAACACATGTATTAGAAGTTGCAGAAAAACTATGTGATAGAGTAGGAATAATAAATAAAGGTAAATTAGTATTTGTGGGAACTTTCGAAGAAATGAAACAAAAATTTAAAGAACAAGCATCATTAGAAGAATTGTTCTTGGAAATTACAGAACAAGAATAGAGGTGTCAAAATGAGAAAAATATTAACATTAACAAAAATATTTTTAAAAAGTTCTCTCTCAAATATGAATACAAAAATGGGAATGCCATCAAACGTTAAAGGCAAGCATTTAAGTAAAATATTATATACAATATTATTCTTATATCTTGCTGGAATTATAATAATTCTTAGTTATGGAATGATTAATGGTTTAAAAGGTATTCACCAAGAAACAGCTTTCATTGGATTAATACTATTTTCAATATTAGGTATTACAACAGTTCAAAGCATCTTTTCAAGTATAAATATATTATATTTTACAAAAGACAGTGAATATCTTTTACCTTTACCTTTGAAACCATATCAAATCATACTTGCAAGAACAAATGTATTAATAATATTAGAATATATAATTACGATATTAGTTGGACTTATACCACTCACTCTATATGGAATATTAACAAATATGGGAATACTATATTATATAACAATGATAATATCATTAGTTTTATTACCAATATTACCAATTTTACTTATTAGCATAATAGTTATGATAATTATGAGCTTTGCAAGACTAACTAAAAACAAAAACAAGTTCCAACTAATTGCAACTGCATTAGTACTTATAATAGTTATTGCATTATCTTTGTCTCTAAACAATATTGATGAAAATATGACAGATGAACAAATGGCTCAAATGTTAGTTCAAGCCAATAGTATGGTTAAATTAATAAAAGGATATTTTCCAACGCTTGCTTATTTGACAACTGCTCTAACTTCAAATACAATATCAACAATAATATTAGAACTTTTAAAAACAACAGGATTAACTATATTAGGTTTGATCATATACACTTTAATAGCACAAAAATTATACCTAAAAGGACTGATAGGAAATTTATTTAGTGGAGAAACTAAAAAAACAAATATCAAAATTAATCAAAAACAATATAAAAATAGTAAACTATATAAAAGCTATATTTCAAAAGAATTTAAAACGTTAATTAGAAATCCTATCTTTCTAATACAATGTCTTTTACCAGCAATCTTAATGCCATTATTAATAATAGCATTATTAGTAGTACAATTTAAAGATATGTCAGATGTAACAGCATTATTAGAGAATGTAGATGCAAATTCTTTTGTAGTTAGCAGTGTAATACTTGGGATAATACAATTTTTCTCAATGTTCATATATGTTTCAATAACAGCAATATCAAGAGATGGAAAAAGTGCAGTATTTATTAAATATATACCTGTTTCACTATATAAACAATATATTTATAAATCCATACCAAACATAATAATGAACATCATAACAACAATAATTACATTAATTGCCGTAAAATTAATTATAAATTTACCAATCATAACATTGATTTTATTATTTATAATATCTACAATAATAAATTTAGTACAAAGTATTTTAATGATAATTATTGATTTAAAAAGACCAAAACTAGAATGGGATTCTGAATATGCAGTAGTAAAGCAAAACTTAAATCTAGTATTCCCAGTAATACTTTCTATGATTAATATTATGATAATAGCAATACTAGGATTTCTGTTAAACACTATTAATGTATATATTGGACTTGTGATAGTAGGAATAATTTTTGGAATTATTACTTATATAATCAACAGATACTTATATAAAAATCAATATAACTTAGCAAATAAAATTATATAAAATTAATTATAGGAGATTATTTGATGGAAAAATATATAAATTTAAAAACTGAATTAAATTACGAAAAACTTAAAGAACCAGCTAAAATAATAAGAGATGGCGGAATAGTAATATTTCCAACAGAAACAGTATACGGAATAGGAACGAACGGTTTAGATGAAAAAGCGATTAAAAAAATCTATGAAGTAAAACAAAGATCCTTCAATAAACCTATAAGTTTATTAGTTAATAACATTGAAATGGTAAATAAAATAGCAAAAAACATTTCAAAATTAGAATATGAAATAATGGAAACATTTTTTCCAGGTCCTCTAACAATAATATTAGAAAAAAGGAGTATAATACCTAATATATTAACTGCAAACACAAATACAGTAGGAATTCGTATGCCAAGCAGTGAAATTGCAAAAAAACTTATAGAATATGCAGGAGTTCCGATTGCTACACCAAGTGCAAATATTTCTGGAAGGCCAAGTGGAACAAATATAAGAGATATACAAAAAGATTTTGAAGGCAAAGTAGATTATTTTATTGATAATGGAGAAAGTAAAATAGGTATACCATCCACTATTGTAAAAGTAATTAATGAAAAAATACATATATTAAGGGAAGGTTCAATTTCAAAAGAACAAATAAATAAAATAGTACAAAATTACTAAAATTATTGCAAAGCAATATTGCATTTGATAAAATAGAATATATTAATATATATATTGAAAATAATAAAAGGGGAAAAACTTATGAAAATTATAAAAAAATTTTTTATTATTTCAATTTTTATCTTTATATCTTTAATAATCTTATCAATAAAATCTAACGCTTCAAGTGATTTACTTTTAAATAATCTAGATTTTAATGCATTCATAAACTCTGATGGAAGTATGGACATAACAGAAACATGGGATATAAAAATAAAAGATACGAACACTCTATTTAAAACATTCAAATCGGATAGTGGAAAATATAAGGATATAACTAATATACAAGTAACAGACATAACCAATGGTGAAAACAAAGAATTTAGACAAATAAATACCTTAATGTATCATGTAACAAAAAACTGTTATTATGGATTAATAAATGATGATGGGAATTTTGAAATAGCATGGGGAGTAGGATTAGATAATAGTAGTGATACTAAGAAATATAAAATTTCATATACTGTACAAGATGCAATTTCAAAACATAACGATTATGCTCAGCTTTATTGGCAATTTATTGGATCAGATTTTGAAATAAATGCTAAAAAAGTTACAGGAAGTATTATCCTTCCTGGGCAAGTAGAAAACAAAGATGAAATAAGAGTATGGGGACATACAGAAGATTTAAATGGTGAAATATATGTAACAGATTTAAATAAAATTAATTTTGAATTAGATGGCTTTAATTCAAGAAGATTTGTAGAAATAAGAGTTCTTTTTCCAACAGGAATGATAGTTTCATCAGGCAGAACATCTAATAACAATATTTTAGAAGATGTAATAAATGAAGAAACTTCATGGGCAAATGAAGCAAATGAAAGAAGAACCAGAAGAAACATGAGTAATTTATTAATAACAGCTATAACAGTTACAATATGTATAATATTAGCAATATATAGTCTAAAACAAGCCTTAAAAGCTTCAAATAAACTAAAAGATTTTAAAGAATACAAACCTACTCAAAAACTGAAATATTTTAGAGAATTGCCAAGAAAAGATGCAACACCAGCACAGGCATTACATGTGTATAAAGAAACAAAAGTTGGATTTGCAGATGCTGAAATAGGAAAAATTGTTTCAGCGACATTACTAAATTTGAATTTAAAGAAATACATAGATTTTAAAATTGAAAATGAGAAAAATAAAGAAAAAATAATAATGAAAATTACAAATTCAGATATAATTAATTTATCAGCAGACGAAAAAGTAATATTTGAATTTTTAAAAAAAGCATGTAAAGAAAAAGATGAAATTACAGTAAAAGATTTTCAAAAATATATAAAAAATACATCAACAACAAATATATTAGCACTAAAAAAGGATTTGAACTTACAAACTAAAAAAGAATTAATAGAAAAACAATTATTTGATACAGAAAAAGAAAAAATATATAAAAAATATCAGTCAAAAAATACAATATACTGTACAATAGTCTTTTTTGTAATATTTGCAGCAGCTTTCTTAACAGAATTCTTAGCTATAATAGGTTATACAGCATTATTTGGATTGATAATTTGTGAAATTATATCAATAATAATTAATAATAAGGCAATGAAAAAAATAAATGTATATACACAAAAGGGAATTGATGAAAAAGAAATGTGGAAAGGACTAAAAAAATATATGGAAGACTTCTCAATGTTAGATAAAAGAGAAGTTCCTGAAATAGCAATATGGGAACATTTCTTAGTATTTGCAACCGCATTTGGAATTGCAAATAAAGTATTAAAACAATTAAAAATTATATATCCAGATTTAGAAAATAATTTAGATATAAACACATATACTTATATGTACTTAATGATGAATACAAACTTTTCAAGTAGTTTTTCAAATGCAATAAGTACATCAATGTCATCTGCTTATTCTTCCGCATCAGGAGGAGGCGGAGGATTCTCCGGTGGCGGTCGGACGGAGGCCGGTGGCCGGAGGTGGGGGAGGAGGTAGATAATGCTTCCTCTTATTTTTATTTAAAAATTTTTAAAAAAGTATTGACTTGGAGTTAACTTTAAGTATTAATATATATATTGATATATTTTTTAAGCATCCTGTAATAAATGAAAAATGAACTTTGACAACAAAATACCCCCTAATATATAATTTCAATATAGACAA
>CALXKA010000025.1 GCA_944388765.1 uncultured Clostridia bacterium | reverse complement strand
ATATTTTTATTAATTTTTCACTTTTATTTGCATTAATCTTTTTTGGATATATCATCTAAAACACCATTACTTTCTATCTCTACATTAATTCCTTTTTCTTTCAAGAAATTGTAAAATCTTTTTTCTATACTATTATCTTTTAAAATAGATGTAAAAGTAAAAACCATTTTATTTTCAAAAGTACAACTTGAACATTTTATTTTTTCAACATTTTCTGGTGCAATTAACATCAAGAAATATTTTATATAATCTTTATATTTCCCTATTATACCAATCCTTCCTATATTAGAATATGTTATTGTTGTATATTTTCTTATTTCCATATAACTTAATCTTACTATTGGCTTTTTTAATATTAATGGTATACTTCTTATAAAAAAGTTTGTACCTAATTTTACATTTGCAGACATTGTTTTTATTATTTCTTCTTCTTCTAATTTTTCTTTAAATTCTTTTTTTACAAATTCTAATATTTTATCAAATGTATCTAACTTATCTTTTTTCATCTCTGCTTCTACTGTAATATATGAAAAGAAATTAGACATTGTTTTTGATGGAAAGTATTTTTTCAAATTAACTGGTATACATACTTTTATTGGTTTTTGTGATTTACTATCTAATTTTAAGTAATTTTCTGTATATATTGAATATATAAGTACCGCAGTCAGATATTGAGTGATTGTTGCCCCTTTTTCTTTGCTTAATTCTTTTAATTGTTTTAAATCAATTATTTCATGAATTGCACTTTTAGCTGCAAGTGGTATATATTTTCCTTTTAATATATATGCCTTTTTAGTTGAACTATTTCCTTTTGCTTTTTTATCATAGTTTTTCATATAACTATCTTCTGTATTATATCCTTTAACCTCATCAATTCTTCTTATTCTTCTTTCTTCATCATTTAGAATTTCTGGATGCATAAGTTCTAAATATGTATATATAATTTCTCTAAAAAAAACATTTCCACTATTCCCATCTGTTAATGAATGGAAAATATCTATATTTATTTTATTATTAAAATATGTTACTTTAAATAAATATCCATTGTTTTTTCTAGGATCTATATAATTACAAGGATAGTCTTTTTCTTCCTCTATAACTGGATCTTTTGTATTTTCTTCAAAATAGTACCAAAAGAAACCTGCTTTCATTCTAACTTTAAAAGAATTATATTTTTCTAATGTTATTTTAACTGCTTCGGCTAAAATTTTAGGTTCTACATTTTCTCTTAAAACAACTGATAATCTAAAAACTGTACTATATTTTTTCCCTGCTGCAATTGGAAAAATTTTAGCTGAATTATCTAATCTTCTCCAAGATAATTTTCTTTCTTTTTTTTCTTTCATAAAATACCTTTCTTATTCATTAATTAAATTTATTAAATCATTATATCCTTTTTGTACTAGTTCTTCTCTACTGTTATTATTAATTATCCAAATATGTCCTGCACCTTCATATTCTTTAACATCTATATTTACATTAACTTTTTTTGCTTTTTCTTGTAATATATCTATATCTGGATTTAATATATCATCTGTACCTGTTAATATAGTCACATTTTTTAATTTTGATAAATCTCCATCTATTGGATTTACTAAATAGTTATCCATACCATCTTCTCCTGAATATGCAACTCCTGCTAATTTTAATGAATCTTTATTCAAATCAGTGTCTCTTTTTTGTACTTCATCTATTTTAGGGTTCTCTAATCTTACATCTACCCATGGAGATATTAGAATTGTTTCACTTGGTAGAACTATATTTTCTTCTCCTATTCTTTCTAATAAAGCTAAGGCCATACCTCCTCCCGCTGAATCTCCCATTAATATTAAATTATTTATATCTACTTCTTCTATTACTTCTTTATACAGTGGTGTTATCATTGTAAATACATCTTTATATGTATATTTAGGTGTTAAAGGATAATCTGGAAGTATTACTGTTACACCTGTATCATTTACTATTTTTTCAAGGAATTTCCAATGATTATTACTTGTTTCTGCAACATATGAACCTCCATGTAAATATAATATTACTTTATTTGTTTTTTGTGTATTTTTTGGTGTTATTATAAAAACTTTTCTTCCTATAAATTCTTCTGTTTCTATGTTACAATCTATTTTTATTTCTTCTGGAGCTCTACTTTCTATATCCATTATCATAAAAAACGCTATAATTAACATTATTAGTGCTATTATTAATAATATAATTCCAACTATTGTTTTTGCTATTTTCCTTTTCATGTTTTTCCTCTCAAATTATATTTCTTTTGATATTTTATCATATGTTTTGTTTTTACACAAGAAAAAATAAGCTTTAAGCTTACTGCTTAAAGTTTATTTTTCTTTTTTATTTATCCGAAAAATCCTCTTTTTTTGATTGGTGGTTGTTCATTCATTGTTTTTGCTAGTTGTACTAATAAATCTCTTTGTTCTTTTGTAAGTTTCTTTGGAGTTTGAACCTTAACAGTAAATATGAAATCACCAACACTACTTGAATTAACTGACTTAAATCCTTTATTCCTAATTACAAATTTTGTACCAGTTTGTGTTCCATCTGGAATCTTATATTCCACCTTTGTTCCATCAACCATTGGTATTTCTAAATCTGCTCCTAATGTTGCTTGTGTTATTGTAATTGGAACTTCACACATTACATTATTACCATTTCTAGTAAATATATTGTGTTTTCTAATTCTTACTGTAATATATAAGTCCCCTTTTGGTCCACCTTTTTCTCCTGGTTCTCCTTCTCCTCTTAATACAACTGTTTGATTGTCATCAATACCTGCTGGTATCTTGACCTTTATTCTTGGTTGTTTTCTAACTGTTCCCCTACCATGGCAAATTTCACAAGGTTCTTTTATTATTTCTCCTGTTCCATGACATGCTGTACATGTTCTTCTTGTTTGCATTTGTCCAAGGATTGTATTTTGAACTTGTGTGACTTGACCTGTTCCATTACACATTGTACATTTTGTAACTGATGTTCCTGGCTTTGCTCCTGTTCCATGACAATTATCACAAGTTTCATTTCTTGTAACAGTTATTTCTTTTTCAACGCCTAGGAATGCTTGTTCAAATGTAATTTCCATTCTTAAATTTAAATCAGCACCTTTTCTTGGTCCATTTTGTTTTCTTGAAGAAGATTTACCTCCAAATCCTCCTCCAAAAAATGATGAAAATATATCTCCTAAGTCACCAAAATCATCAAAACCATTAAAGCCTGATGAACTATATGAATAATATCCACCTTGACCAAATGGGCCTTGACCTCCTCCAAATCCTTGTGGACCATCATGTCCAAATTGGTCATACATTCTTCTTTTTTGTGGGTCTGATAGGTTCTCATATGCTTCATTTACTTCTTTAAATTTTGCTTCTGCTTCTTCCTTATTATCTGGATTTGCATCTGGATGATATTTTTTTGCAAGTTTACGATATGCTTTTTTCAATTCTTCATCAGTTGCATTTTTATTTACTCCTAGAACCTCATAATAATCTCTTTTTCCTGCCATTACTTTTCCTCCTTGGGAATTATGGGATATTTTTTATATACTTAAAAAGTAGTAAGTTTATCCCAATTCCTTATAAAAAGGGATTTCTAGGGGCGTCCCTTAAATCCCTCTTTTTTTATTTTTTATCTCCATCATCTTCTACTTTGTAATCTGCATCATATACATTTCCATCATTTCCATTATCAGTTCCATTTTGTGTATTATCACCATTTGCTGCATTTGGATCTACTCCTGCTGCTTGTGCTCCATTTGGATTTGCATTTTTGTATAATTGTTCTGACATATCATAGAATACTTTTGTTAATTTTTCTGTTGCTTCTTTTATTTTTGCTGTATCGTTTGTTTCTAATGCTTTTTTAGTATTATCTATTTCAGTTTCAACTTTTGCTTTTTCTTCTCCACTTATTTTGTCTCCTAAGTCTTTTAAAGTTTTTTCACTGTTATAGATTAAACTTTCTGCATTATTTTTAACTTCGATTTCTTCTTTTCTCTTTTTGTCTTCTTCTGCATGAGCTTCTGCATCTTTTACAGCTTTGTCAATATCTTCATCAGTAAGGTTAGTTGATGCTGTAATTGATACATTTTGTTCATTTCCTGTTGCCATATCTTTTGCTGATACATGAACTATACCGTTTGCATCTATATCAAATGTTACTTCTATTTGAGGTACTCCTCTTGGTGCTGCTGGAATTCCTGTTAGTTGGAATCTTCCTAATGTTTTGTTATATGCAGCCATTTCTCTTTCACCTTGTAATACATGAACTTCAACTGATGTTTGACCATCTGCTGCTGTTGAGAAGATTTGAGATTTTTTAGTTGGTATTGTTGTATTTCTTTCAATTAATTTTGTAAATACTCCACCATATGTTTCAATTCCAAGTGATAATGGTGTTACATCTAATAATACTAAGTCTTTAACATCTCCTGATAATACTCCACCTTGGATTGCTGCACCAATTGCAACACATTCATCTGGATTTATTCCTTTATCAGCATCTTTTCCTGTTATTCTTTTTACTGCTTCTTGAACAGCTGGAACTCTTGTTGAACCTCCAACTAATAGTACTTTGTGAATATCATTTGGTGTTAATCCTGCATCTTTTAAAGCTTGGTTAACTGGTCCTGATGTTGCTTCTACTAAATCGTGAATTAACTCTTCAAATTTAGCTCTTGTTAAATTAATATCTAAATGTTTTGGTCCAGTTGCGTCTGCTGTTATAAATGGTAAATTGATTTGAGTTTGTTGAACTCCTGATAATTCAATTTTTGCTTTTTCTGCTGCTTCTTTTAATCTTTGCATTGCCATTTTATCTTGTTTTAAATCAATTCCATTTGATTTTTTAAATTCTGATACTAAATAATCTATGATTGCGTTATCAAAATCATCTCCACCTAAGTGTGTGTTACCATTTGTAGCTAGTACTTCAAATACTCCATCTCCAATATCTAGGATAGATACATCAAATGTTCCTCCACCTAAGTCATATATTAATATCTTTTGATCTTGTTCTTTATCCATTCCATAAGCAAGTGCTGCTGCTGTTGGTTCATTTATAATTCTTAGAACTTCAAGTCCAGCTATTTTTCCAGCATCTTTTGTTGCTTGTCTTTGACTATCACTAAAATATGCAGGTACTGTAATAACTGCTTGTGTTACTTTTTGTCCTAAATAATTTTCTGCATCAGCTTTTAATTTTTGTAATATCATTGCTGATATTTCTTGTGGTGTAAATTTGTCACCTTCTATATCTACTTTTTCATTAGTTCCCATTTTTCTTTTTATTGATATAACTGTATTTTCTGGATTTGTAACAGCTTGACGTTTAGCTATTTGTCCTACTAATCTTTCTCCATTTTTTGAAAAAGCTACTACTGATGGAGTTGTTCTATTACCTTCTGCATTTGGTATTACTACTGGTTCTCCACCTTCCATAACAGCTACACATGAGTTTGTTGTTCCTAAGTCGATTCCTATAATTTTTCCCATTTTCATTCATCCTTTCTTTACCGTTTTTTGGGATGGGGTCAAAAAACAGTTTTTATTTTATTTTTGCTTCTATCCCCATCAATGAAGCTATTTATATATAAAATTAATAACTAAATTTATTTTATAGCAGTCCTATTGCTAGATATCCACCTAATAATAAAGCCGCAACATATTTTACTGCCATATCTATTACAACAGCTATTATTACAAAAGGTACTCTTTCCATAAAATAACGGTCATTTAATTTATCTAAAATAAATATTACTATCAAACCTAATATGAAAAATGATCCAAACGTTAATAATATCAATAACAATGACATATATCCCCATAATAGCATTCCTATGAATAATACTACTTCCATTCCAACTGCATAGATTAATACTCTTTTTAAATAACCTATATTTTTATCCATAGCAGAATATATGATACAAAATATTACTACATCTAGCAATATACCTAGTATTCTTATCATTTTTATTTCCTTTCTAATTTGCTACTACAACCATTGAGTGTCTAATTACTCTATTTCCTATTTTATATCCTTTTCTGTATTCTTGAACAATTTCTTTTTCACCTTTTTCATCATCTTGTATACTACTTACAGCTTCATGCAAACTTGGATCAAAAGTTTCTCCTACTGCTTTTATTTCTTCTACACCTTTTGATTTTAATACATCTTTAAATTGTTTTAATACTAATTCTATTCCTTGTTTGTAGCTTTCATCTTTTGTTTCTACTTTTGCTGCATTTTCTAAGTTATCTACTACTGGTAATATTACTTCTATTACATCAGAAAGTATTGAATTATATAATCCTTCCCTTTCTTTTGCACTTCTTTTTTTAAAGTTTTCAAATTCTGCTAATATTCTTTTATATCTATCATCTAATTCATCATAATCTTGTTTTGGAACCATTTCCTTGTTTTTTTCTTTATGTTCTTGTTTACTTTTTTCTTTTTTTACATTTTCTTCAATCTCATTTTCCATTTTTTCTTTATTCTCTTCTGACATTTTATACCTTCTTTCTTTTTTATAATTCTTTAAGCTTTTTATTTATATATTTCATAACTGAAATAACCTTTGAATAATCCATTCTTTTTGGTCCTATAATTCCAATAGTTCCTAAATCTTTTCCGTTTACTTTGTGCTTAAATGTTACTACACTGAAATCTTTTAGTTCATCTTGTTTATTTTCATCACCTATATATACATTTATATCTTCTGCAAATCCTGAATTTAACATATCTGCAACCACTTCTTTTGTATCTAATATATTCACAAAATTTTTGGCTACTTCTAAGCTATTAAATTCTGGTAAATCAAATGATTTATTTGCACCTTCTAGATATATGTTTTCATCTTCTTTAATTACTTTTTTTAATTGTTCTATTACAGGTTTTATAACATTAACACTATATGTCATTTCATCATATAGATAATCTTCTAATGGTCTATCTATTGTTTCTATTGGCTGTCCTTTAAGTTTATTATTAAACATATAATTCATTGTTTCTATTTGTTTTTGATTTACATCTTCATCAAATTTTATTATAGTTTCTTTTACTAATCCAGTATCTGTTAAAATTACTGCCATCATCATTCTTGATCCTAATAAAACAAACTTAATTTCTTCAATTATTTGAGTAGATGTTTTTGGTCCTATTGAAACTGTTGTATAATGGGTTACTTCTGAAATTGTATTTGCTGCTATTTTTGTTAAATCTTCTATTTCATTTACTTTCGTTTCTAATTTTGAACTTATATATTTAATTTCTTCTAAACTTATATCTTTGTCATTTAGAAGTTCATCTACATAGTATCTGTAACCCTTTTCTGATGGAATTCTACCACTCGAAGTATGTGTTTTATCCAGATAGCCATTTTTTTCTAATTCAGCCATTTCGTTTCTAATAGTTGCACTACTATAATCTAGCCCATGATTAGTTGTTAATGCATTTGAACTTACCGGCTCTGCTGTATTTATATATTCTTCTACTATTGCTTGTAATACTTTTTTCTTTCTATCATCTAACAATTTTTTCACCTCTTAAAGTTAATTGTTAGTTTTAGCACTCCTTGTTGTTGTTTGCTAACTCCATATATATTATACCCATTTTTAGCACTTGTCAATACTTTGTGCTAAAATTATTTGTGAATTTTTTGTGAAAATAAATAAAAGCCAAATATACTTTCCTAAAATAGTATATTAGGCTTTTGTTGTTTTTCTATTTTATATTTTTATAATTATGATACTTCTTATAACATAATATGGATATTAATATCAAAAACAAAATACTAATTGTCATCACTAAACTTACACCTGTTTTGGGTAATTTTTTTGTAGCTACTGTCGTATCTTCTTTTGTATTTGTAGATGTATTATTATTTAATGTATCTGACTTTTCTACAACTGTTACCTCACAAGTAGCAGTATACTTTCCATCATTTGTAGTTGCTGTGATTTTTGTTGTTCCTGGTGATTTTGCAGTAACTTTTCCACTAGAAACTGTTGCAATATTTTCATCTTCACTTTCCCAAGTGACTAGTTTATCTGTTGCATCAGACGGCGTTATTGTTGCAATTAATGTATAGCTATTTCCTACTTCTAAGGTTAATGTTGTTTTATCAATATTTATTCCTTCTACTTTTATATCTTCTATTTTTGTACCAGACATAGTATATGTTGCTTCATCATAACTAATTGTTCCATCTGAACTAATTAACTTAACCCAAATAGCAAATGCTTTGTCACCTGAAAATTGTGATAAATCAACACTAAAACTTTTATCGTCTGTCTCTATCCAATTATTTTCAACATATGTAGGTATTAATTCTTTTATTTGTAAATTTATTTCATTAGCTTTTTCATTATATTCTTTTATTTTATTATTATATTCATTTACTTTATTTTCATAATTTATTTTAGCTTCTTCATAAGCTGTTTTTAGCATATCTAATTCTTCATCTTGTTCACCACTATCTAGTTTTTCTTTGTATAATTCATATGCTTCATCATATATTGTTTTTAAATTATCACGTTCTTTATCTAATGAGTCAATTTCTGTTTCTATATTATTTAGTTGTGTTTCACCATCATTACTTGTTTTCTCAATCTCTTCATAAATAGTATTAGAAATTTCTACTGCTTGATAGTATAAACTATATCCAGTTTCTGAATCTTTTATAGTGATATTTCCTTTTCCATTAGATATTATTATTGGAAAACTAATCAATGAATTTGGATCTAATTCAACTGAATGTGCATTTACGATTTTTGATGAGTTCAATAAAATTTCAATAATTATAAATAATATTGGTAATATTCTTAATTTCCTTTTCATTATATATTTTCCTTTCTCTTGTGTTTTATTATAAATTATTTATTAATTTAATTCTTTTATTATCTTTGAATTTTCTTTAATTGCTGGCAATGATATTGCAAAGAATAATATTATAAAAACAATTGATAAAATAATTCCTAAAATTTCAGTATATCTCATAAGAGCTGCCGACTCAAATACAGCGACCATAATAGCATATATTTTTCTTAAATTCTTTGTAAGTACTACTTTTTGTTCATCATTAGCCCTTTCTTTCATTTTTTTAGATAATAATATATCTGGTTTAGCTAAACTTACTATTAGCATTATGATTAAAATTAAATCTAACATTTTCTTTATTTCCCTCCTTTTATTTCTAATTATATTTTTTATGCTACTTTTACAATATTTTTCTTTCTCTTGGGTTCTATTTTAGAATAGCACTAATCTATTTTTTTATCAAGTCATTTTATGTTACTTTTATATTACTCCATTGTTACACTTTTGATTAAAATTTAAAACAAAAAATAGACTTTTACAGCCTATTTTCGTTTGTTATTTTTCCATCATCTGCTTTAACATCCAAAGTTTTTTAATATAATTTGAAATATATTCATCCATTAAGCTTGATGTTGCATAGTTATTTGTATCATCTGCTTTTTTCTTTATCTCTGTTACTTTTTTAAGTAGCGTTTCTAAATCTTTTATTACATTTTCAAACATTATATCATCTTTTATTTTTTCATTCTTTGCTTCTTTGATACATGTTGTATTTAAATAATCTTGCATTGTTCCTAGTGGTTCTCCTCCTAACATTAATATGTGTTCTGCTATTTCATCTATTTGTTCATTTATTTCATCATAATATTCTTCTAATTTTTCATGAATGGTAAAAAAATCCTTTCCTATTATGTTCCAATGATAATTTTGTAATTTGCGATAAAAAACATTTAAATCTGCTAATAATACATTTAAATCATTTACTTGATTTTCCATTTTTATATCTCTCCTTTTCATAAATATATATTTAAATTTTTCCCTATTTTTTCTTTTCTATTCATATTTTTATATATTTGGTGCATACTAATTTTAAAGATTTTAAGGAGGTAAAAAAATGGATCAGCCACAATATATTTTAAATCAAATTAATCAGGGTATAAAAATGGGAATGGATTCAATTTCTAATGTAAGTGAAAAAGTACAAGATAGTAGACTTAAAGATGAATTATTATTTCAATATGATAAATACAATGAGATTTTAAATGAGGTAAATGATGAACTTACAAACTATGATGATTTTCCAAAAGACTTAAATCCTATGCAAAAAGCTATGGGATGGATGGGTGTAGAAATGAATACCCTTACAGATAAAAGCAATTCTAAAATAGCAGAACTAATGATACAAGGTACAAATATGGGAATTATTGAAGGTGTTAAATTATTAAATCATAATCCTGATGCAGAACAACCTATTAAAGATATTTTGAATAAATTTATTGATTTTCAGCAAAATAATGTTGAGCAATTAAAAAAGTATTTATAAAATATTATAGAGGAAGTTTATATTTCTTCCTCTATTTCAATTAAAGAAAATAGCTCTTTGTTTTCTTTAAATCCTTTTATTTTTATAATTACTCCTTCTCCTACAACGTTTCCTTTCAAGTTTTTAATTGCTTCTTTTATTGAAATCATTGTATTTCCTGTTGCATATATATCATCTAATATATAGAAGTTTTTATTTTTATATTCTTCTTCTATTAACTTTGGTAATACCAATATGTCTTTTCCATATTCTTTTTCATATGTAAATTCTTTTTCTACTGCAATTGGGGGTAATTTACCTTTTTTTCTAACAGGTATAAATCCTATATTTAACTTACTTGCAATAATTGGTCCAAATAGAAAACCTCTTGCTTCTGGTGATACTATATAATCTATTTTTTTATCTTTTATTTCATTTAACAATCTATCTATAATTTCATTAAAAACTTTTTTATCTATTGTAAGTGGTGTTATATCAATAAATTCTATTCCTTCTTTTGGAAAATTTTTTTGTGTTCTTATATTTAATTCTGATTTTATATTATTCTTTAATATTTTCATAAACAAACTCCTTATTTTTTATTTTTATCTTTTAAATTTAATATATTAAAAAATCTTTCTTCTTTTTCTTTTGAATTTTGTGAATCTATAAATTGTATATTACTTATAGTATCATTAGATAACAAATTTTTTTCTTTTAATAATTCTTTTAGATGTATAGCAAGTCTTGATGCTCCATTAAAAAATTTAACTTGTCCTAAAATTTTAGTTATCTCTTTTTCTATTAATGGATAATGTGTGCAACCTAAAACTATATTATCTACTAGTCCTTTATATATTCCAAATGTTTTTCTTAAATATTTTTCTAATTCTTCATGATCTCCTTTTTCTATAATATCAGCTAAACCAACACATGGTAATAAATATGTTTTATGATTATTATATTTATGAAATAATAAATTGAATTTTTCACTTTTTATTGTACCTTTTGTTGCCATTACAAGTGTTGGTTTATCATATGCATGATCATGTACCATTTTATATGCTGGTTCTATTGCTACAAATATCTGACTAGGGTACTTTTTTCTTAAATATTTAACAGCTTTTGCACTTGCTGTATTACATGCTATTACTATTGCTTTACAATTTCTCTTGATAAATATCTTTACTATATTTTCACATAAATTAATAATTGTTTTGTCCTGTTTATCTCCATATGGATTATTTTTAGAATCACTATAATATATATAATCTTCGTTTGGTAAGATTTTAATTATTTCTTTTAATACTGTAACTCCTCCAATTCCTGAGTCAAATATTCCTATTGGTTGTTTCATTTTCCGCTCCTAATTATCTTATAAAATTTGTTCTAATTATATCTTCATTTTCTGGTAAATTAACTCCTGCTTTTTTCCCTGCTTCAATTGATTGTAAAAGCCAAGCCATATTGTTGCCTAATGTTCTCATGGTTTGCATTCCTTCTGCATCTTTTAGTACTTCTTCTGGTGTGTTTCCATGTACCATGTTCCAATATTGTGAAGATACAATAGGCATATTACTAATTAAAAAATATTTATTTATTTCATCTACTGTTGCTGTTGCTCCTCCTCTTCTACAACTAACTACTGCTGATGCTACTTTGTTTGCAAATAATTTTCCTCTTCCATAAAATACTCTATCCATAAATGATGATAACATTCCAGAACTTGCTGCAAAATGTACGGGGCTTCCAAATACAAAGCCATCTGATTCTTTTACCTTTTCTAAAAATTCATTTACTTTATCATCTATTACACATTTTCCTGTTTTTGAGCAACCTCCACATCCTAAGCATCCAGATATTGGCTTATTTCCTATCCAAAAAATTTCTGTTTCTATATTATTTTTGTTTAATTGTTTTTCTACTTCTTTTAGGGCTGTATATGTACATCCTTTTTGTTTTGGGCTTCCATTTACTAATATTACTTTCATCTAAATCGCATCCTTTCTTTTTCATTTAATATTATATTACTAAATCTATATTTTGTACATATTTTTTCTTTGGTTTAATAAGAAAAATACAATTTTTGAATTTAATTAAAAATATCGAAAATCACAATATTTTTCTATATTTTTAAAAAAAACTTATCGCAATTTTCGATACTTTATTTAATTTATATATTTTTTATATTTTTCTTTTTAAATATTATAAATGTAGGTATTATCATAGCAAACAGATAAATTAAACACATAATTATTGAAAATCCTAATGTCATACCTTGCATTGATGGTAATTTTCCAAATAAATATTCACTTAAATCCCAGTTCATCGTAACAAAAAATCTCATAAAATTAACTTTATATTGTATTACTAATGCATTTATAATGCTAGGTGACATGAATCCTAATAGGGAAATTGTTATGGCAAAAGCACTATTTGTAAATATTGTACTAAGTGCAAATGCTAGTGTCGCAAGTAAGATTATCATTGGCAATTGTGTTAATATCTCTATTCCAACATATGTGAATATATTTAATATTTCTAATTGACTAGTATTAAAATTATATTCTACTACTGGAATAGATAAGCTATCATAACCAAATACTATTCCTCCTACTATTAATTCCATTAATAGTATTATCGCTATTGCAAATACTGTCATTACTAATATGGTTATATATTTTGATAATAATATCTTTGTTCTACTATATGGTTTGATTAATAATAGTTTTACTGTTCCTTTATTAAATTCTTCACTTACTATCGTTCCTGCTATCATTACTACAATTACTATTATGAATAATCCATATTCAGAGAAAAAGTTTTTTAATATTCCTCTTGTGTCATTAGTTTTATTTATATCTTGTTTATTTTCTATTATATATCTACTTAATTCCTTTTCTTCTAAGCTGTTATTATATTCTAACTTTTCTTCATATTCTAAATTATCAAAATTACCCATTTGTATTATATTTTTTGCATAATTTTGATATGTTGTTAATGCTTCATTTAAATAGTCTGTTCCATATTTTATGTCTTTATCTACCCTATATTTAGCAACTTCTTTATCTATTTTTGCATTTTCAATTGATATTTCTAATTCTTCTAATTGTTGTCTATCTTGTGTATTTGCTTTTTGTTCTTCAAGTAGTTGTACTTTTTCATTTGCTTGCTCTAAATCTAAGTTGGCAAAATATCTCCAATCATCATTTTCTAATTTTTGTAATGTATCATTGATTTTATTTTCAATTTCATTTGCTTTTTCTTCATCTTTTTCAGCACTATATAAATAAGTGTTTTTTTCATTTACATATGTTGCAACTTGTGATGCTATAATTTGTCTTTGCCATGCACCTTCATCATATTTTTGCATTAATTCATATGTATCTAATTGAGATTTTAAATCTATATACATACTTGTGTCTGATGGGTTAGTTGGATCTAATTTTGCTAGATCTTCTTTTATATATGCTATATAACTATCACTATATCCATATTCACTACCTCTTGTAAAAAAGAATTTATAAATACAGTTTGTTAATATTACAAAAGCTAAAACAACTAATAGTGTAATATATATACTTTTTTTCTTGAAAATCTTTGTTAATTCATTTTTTATTAAACTACTCAATTACATTCCCCCCTGTTCTTTCAAAAAATGCATCTTCTAATGATTTTTCATCTTCTTTTATTTCATAAATTTTTATGTTATTTTTTACCATATCAATTACTAAATCTGGAACATTTTCCCTTTTTATATTTATTTTAAATACTTTGTCATTTATAATCTCTGCTTCTTTATATATTTTATTAATTCCTTTTGTATTTTCTATTTCTATTATAAATTTCTCATGTTCTATGTCTTTTTTTATTGCTGATATTTCGCTTGTTTCAATTATTTCCCCATTTTTAATGATACATACTTTATTACAAAAGTTATCTAATTCTGCTAAATTATGGCTTGATATTAAAATCGCCATTTTCTCATTTCTAGCAAGGGAAACTAAAAGTTCTCTCATTTCTTTTATTCCTTCTGGATCAAGTCCATTTGTTGGTTCGTCTAAGATTAGTAAATTTGGTTTGTGAAGTATTGCCTGTGCTATACCTAATCTTTGTCTCATACCTAATGAATATTTTGATACTTTGTCATTGATTCTATTTTCTAGTTTTACTAACTTTACTACTTCATCAATTCTTTTTGTTCCTATTCCTTTATACATATTTGATACTAATTTTAAGTTATCATATCCTGACATATACATATACATATCTGGATTTTCTACAATTGCTCCTACTTTTTTGATTGCTTTTGTGAATTCTTTTTCTACATTATATCCATTTATATATACTTTTCCACTTGTAATACTTTGTAAACCTAATATTAACTTTATTGTTGTTGTTTTTCCTGCTCCATTTGGTCCAATAAATCCCAAAATATCTCCTTCTTTAATATCAAAAGATACATCTTTTAAAATTTGTTTTTTTCCAAATGTCTTGCACAAACTTCTACACTCTAAAATGTTTTCCATTTTCATCCTCCTTTTTTTTCTTATTTTACCACAATCGTATTTCAAATACTATTTATTTTTTCTTAATATTGTATAAACAAATTATTAAGAAAAAAAGATATAAAGGATTATATTATTTCCTTTATATCTTCATATACTATATTATTTAAATACTTTTTGTTTTCTTCTAAATTATTTCTTAGTTTTGTTGCACTAATCATGTATTTTTCTCTATTTCTATCTACTTGAACTTCTTGGATGTCTAAATCTCTTGCAACAAATTTCCCATATGGTTCACTGTTATAAAAGTGTGTTACTGGTATTTCTTTAACTAACTTTTTTAAATAGTCAGTTTGTATTTTGACACTTTTTTCATCTAACCCATATTGTGATGGTGGATTTTTTGCATATATTATTTTTGCTTTTGGATAAATTTCTTTAATCCATTTAGCTCTTTGTTCCGTTGATATGTCAATTACATTTGTATCATATACTATTACATAAAATTCGTCCATTTCTTTTAATCCTTTTTCTATTAGATATTGATGTCCTTTATGTAATGGGGCAAATTTTCCTATTGTAAATCCTATTTTCATATTTTATTCCTTCTTTATTAATATTTTAACTTTTTTTATAACCTTTCATATAATAATATATAGTTTATTTTTAGTGAGGTTTTTATGAATCCATGTGCTTTTGTTAATTTTATTTCTTTACTTGCCTGTGATATTGCCAAAGATAAATCACAAGATGAACTTGCAATTTTATCAGCATTTTTTACTCAGCTTGGAGATACATTGGCTACTCTTGCTGTTTTTAAAGATTCATAATATATGTTTTTCTAATTATATAACATTTTATCAATAATTGCTAGTATAAAAATTAAAGTAACAGCTATGATTTTCCTGTTACTTTAAAATTAATTTAACTTTTCTAAATTATATTTAACTTCAATTTATACTTATCTATGGAATCAACTAAATTTATAATTTGGTTATAATATAATTCTTTTAATTCTCTTATTTGCTTATCATTTAAATTTATTTCTTCTATTGTTCCATTTTCTAGCTTTTTTTGTAATACCAATATAGTATCTATGTTATTATCAATTTTAATATCATTAAAAAAACTTTCTTTTTGATTTAAATTTCTTTCTTCAATTTTAGTTTTTCCTTTATCTAGCAATGGTTTATTTTTCCCAAATATTCTTTTTATAAATTCTATAAATTTATTCATACCTTTACCTCTTTTGTTATTCTTTTTCTTCATATTCTTTTTTTGTAAATCTTTCTTGAAAATCTTTTTGTAGTATTTTTTGTTCTTCCTCTAATTTTCTTTTCAATGTTATAAAATCACGTAAACTAAGTTCTTCTATACTATCTTTTCCTGTTAATTCTAAAATAACTTCTTCATTTTTTCTCTTTTTTTCTTTTATTTCGTTAGTTTCTTGATACCTAGGTTTAGGTCCATATCCACCTCTAAATTCTACGTTTTCGAATTCATTCATAAAGTTATCAATATATGAATTTACCGCTTTTATATTATCTTCACTTGGTTTATATTTAGATAACTCTTCTTCATGTTCTTCATAAAATTTCTTTCCCATTATTAAACCATTGTAAAAATATCCACCTACATAATATTGTACTGGTGCATTTTTTAATGAAGTTTCCTTTATAGGTTCATCTATAAGGAAATTTACTATACTATAAATAGGATATTTTTCATCAAAAAAGTCATGTACATTATTAATATCATAATTAACACCATATAGAGCTCTTTTTCTTTCATCTTGTTCATGAAATTCCGTTGCTATTTTTTGTGGATCTGCTGGTAATCCTTTTTCATTTCTTTCTGAGCACTCATCTTTTGTTAATGAAACATATAATCCTATTTCTGCTTTGTTTGGTATTCCCATTTCCTCAAATGAGTTTGTTATTAGGCTTTCAAAGTCTGCATTGATATCTACCCCATAATATTTAGCTAAATCTTCTTTGCTTACCTTTTCTAATATTTTTTCAATCCCATTTATTCTATATTTTTGTCCCATAATTTTCCTCCCAAACTTTTCTTTTTTATTACTATAACATTAATATTATAAAAACCATAAACAATTTAGTTTCAAAATTTGTTTATGGTTTTTAGTTTAACTTGCTATTAATAAACATATATAGCAGTTTTCTCCTTTATAATATTCTAATGAAAATTTTTCATTAATGTTTATATTGGTTGATTTAATCCATTTTGAATAAATACTTCTTTCTGTATTAACAATATCTTTTTGCTCTCTGCTTCCAACTTCAAATATAGCATATTTGCCAGCTGGAATTTTCATTTTTCTATTTGATGTATATTTTGTTTTACTTCCTACTATATAACAATGCTTTCCTTTATCATATCTTGATATTGCATATTGCTCTTCTTGTTTTAATCTTTCATGAATTTTATTTTCTTTTAAATAATTATATAGCTCTCTAATTTTATATAGTAAATCAATTTTTCTATTTGTTTCTGTTTTATAATAATATATTTCAGTTTCTTCTAAATATTTTATCTGATAATTTAATGTTTTATATTTCTCATCATTTTCGAAAATAATAATTGGAAATTGTTTATATGTTATATCATTTTTTCTACATTCAATCGGAGTTATACCAAAACTTTTTTTAAATGATCTATCAAATGTTATAGTTGAACTATATTGATATTTTACTGCTATATCAATTATTTTCATATTTGTATTTTTTATTTCTTCAAAAGCTTTACTAAGTCTTCTATTTTTTATATATTCTGTAATTGTAATTCCGGTCATAAATGTAAATATCCTTTGCAATGAATTTAATGAAATTCCCACTATTTTTGCAAGTTTGTTCATATCTATATCATTTATCAAGTTATCTTCTATGTATTTAATCATATTATTTAGATTTTTATAATTTCCATTTTCTATTCTATTCATATTTTCTCCTATGTTCTTGTCAGCATAATTTCTTTATTCGTTTATATTATGTTCTTCAAAATATTTTTTTACTTTTTCTATAACATCTAATACCATTTTTATATCATCTTTGTTTGCATTTTTTTGAGCATATTCAGAAATATCTCTTAGATATGTAACTCCTTTTCCAAATTTTTCAGTCATCCAATTATAATTTGGAAAAATCCATATATGAAGATGTTTTGAGCGTTCTTCTTGTACTAATGTAACTTCTTTTACAATATTTAATTCTTTTAAAGCTTTTTGTGCATATGCAATTACGTCTCCTATTTCATTTCTTTCTTCTTTATCTAATTGTGAAAATGAATTCACATGTTTTTTTACATTTACTATCAAAAATCCTGGTATAGGAATTTCAGGATCTGCTCCCAATATTGTATATTTTCCTTCATATATTATTCCGCCTGGTATTTTTATCTCTCCTTTTGAAATAGCACACCCCATGCAATCATATTTCCATTCATTTCCTAAAAAATCAATTGCACTTTTTGCATTACCTGCAAAATTGTTATCATTCATTTTTTCTATTCCCCCTTAATTTTTAGTATATATTCTTATTCAAATTTTTGCTATGTTAATTCTGTTTAATATAATTTTTTAAAATATAACAGGCTCTCCTCCAACAAAATCTAATTTTCCATTATCATATATTATTGCTTGATTATCATTTATCGCATACATTTTAAATGTATTATCTTTTAATACTTTTTCATAATATTCTTTATTATATCTAAGCCTATCACTTCGTAAATAGTGTGGAATAATATTGAAATCAACAAATCCTAAATTAGGCACTTCTATATCTTCCTTATTAACTTTATATCTGTCTAAATAATATTCATTACTATCAACTGGTTTTCCTAATACTATTGATCCTGCTGATGTTCCCATTATTACTTTATCATTTGAAAGTTTTTTTAATAGTTTATCAAAGCCTATTTCTTTAAATAACTTTGCTAATAAAAATTGCTTTCCTCCGACAATATAAATTATATCAGTATCTTTTAGTCTTTTTTCTATTTCTTCTATTCCATAAGCTCTTAAATTAACAAAATCAATTATGCCTTTAAAATTTTTCTCTATTAATGATAATTCTTTTATAAGCCAATGCTTATCTTTATTTTCTGCTAGTCCAACATATGCTTCATTTATGATTGATATTTTTATTTCATCTTTTGGTTTATTAACTAAATTAACTACTACATCTACTATTTCTTTTGTCATAAACCCTTGACTTGCTAATACTAATTTCATTTTACTCTCTCCTTAATTTCTAAATAATTATTAATTTTCATAAATTATTTTATTTTTTGTCTCAATTCAAATATTTAATTAGATTTCTTTTACATTTCAATATTATTTTCAATAATTTTTCCTAGTTCTTCATATTTATCTGTATATGAATGGTCTGCACCATTTATAATTTGAATATTAGAATTTTTAATATTTTTATTCAAGTAACCTTTTACTGTTTCAATGTTTTCTGTTAATACGCATTCATCAGCATCTCCAAATACTATTAATACTGGAATATCTATACTATTTAATATTTTGTTTTTACTATTTTCTCCATCTTTATATCTTATAAAATCATTTTCTCCGTCTGGTAGAAAATCATTATAATAAGTTCCTGCTGAAATTTTTCCGTTAGCATTTACTGAAAAATTAATTAATTGCTTTTGTTTTCCTTCATTAATCAGTTTTGTTGATTCTCTTTTTGCTATTTCATATTCTTCTTTACCTAGAAATTTTGCACATTCTTGTGGTATATCACAAGGTGCTAGTAACACTATTTTACTTATACTATTATCTTTCTTTTTATTATAATAATAAATTACTTTATTACAACCATAACTATGTCCTTCAAGAATAATATTATTATATCCTTTTTCTTTAACATAATTAATAGCACCTTCAATATCTAATAAGCAGTCTATAAATCTTTCATAACATCCACCAATTATTTCAAAATTATTACCTTTTAATAATTCTGAAATAAAATTAGTTCCTCTATTATTAAATGTTAAAAAACTAATTCCTTTATTTGTATAGCTTTTTGCTAGTATATCAAGAAATCTATTTTCATAAAAATTTCCACATAAACCATGAACATGAATTACTATTTTATTACTTTTTTCTTCTGGTTCATATAATATTCCTACCATTTCTATACCATCAATAGAATTTATTCTAATTAATTCTTGTTTCACTAATACTAACCTCCTTTTAATTACTTGTTAATTTAGAGTTTTCTTGTATAGGTATTATTCTAGTTTTTATTTCATTAATGAATGCACATTTATGTTCTATTATAAATGTTTCTGTATCTGTTTCTAATTTATATTTAATTTGTATATTTGTAATAAATTCATATTTATCATTTTTATAATTTCCATAAGCTGTATTATCTTCTGTATAACTTCCTTTTAGCATATTATATAATAAATTCCATCTATCACAGGATCCAACATCTATTTCTTTTTTATTATCAGAGTTGTTATAAATAGGTTTTTCATTCATATCAATAGATGTTGTTTTTATATTTTTTTCTTCATATAATTCTTTTACTGTTTTATTATTAAAATTTTGTTCTAATGCTATTTCTATACATTTTTCAATTTCTGTATCTTTATTTATAACTAATAATCTTACTGGTATATTATTATTATAAAAAATAATTGCATTATGCTTATTAGTTATATTTAAATCTTCTTTATTAGTTGTAATTATACAATTACAATTTTTTACTATTTTATATCTGTCGAATGGATTTTTATTATTTTCAAATCCATCTACAAAAGCTCCATTAAAGCATTCATAGTGATTTACATTTTTTTCTGTCCATAGGTCAATAGTTTTTATTTGCATATTAATTATCCTCCAATTTCATTGCATCATCTATAACTTCTCTTTGTTTTTCAAAATTTGCTTTTGTTACAGGTATTCTTGCATGCATTTTCGTTCCTAAAAAATAATTTAATGTATCAAATGCTTCCAGTGTTTCTTCTGTTCCACTACCACTTCCTCCTGCACATGCGATACACACTATTTTCTTTCCTTTTATTTTTGATTCATCATTGAATGCATCACATCTTTTTAATCTATCAAAAAATGTTTTTGCTGACTCACTCATTTCATGAAAATAAACTGGTGTAATAAATAC
>CALXKA010000024.1 GCA_944388765.1 uncultured Clostridia bacterium | reverse complement strand
CTTGTTCCAGCTCTACATCTTTCATTAAGTTTACAATTTCTTCTCGTTCTTCATCCATTGCAACTACTATTCCTACTGTTTTCATGCTTATCACCAACCTTTCATTTACGGTTTAATTATATATCATTAATAGGTATTTTTCAATAAAAAACAAAAAATAGTATACATTTTTACTTATAAATATTCTTTTAGATATAACCCTAAATTAACAAAAATGTCTTGTTTAGAAAGGTCTTTAATAAAACATTGACACATTTTTATTTTTATTGTAATATAATGAAAGTAGATTGAAAGAAATGCATTTAAATTTTATAATTTATCATAGAAAGGAGGATATTGATTAAAGAAAAAGCGCCAGGACACATATTTTTTTGTGTTGACGAGGTTTAGAGTTATCGAAATATTCGGCGGGTACTCTAATGGTTTCCTAAAATCAATAGTATTCTAACAAAAAATATCAGTAATGATATAACAAAACCGAATACACTTAGGTTTTATTTGCATACTTTCAATTCCAAAAATATTTTTAAGGAGGACACAAATATGTGTGGAATTGTAGGTTATATAGGGACTAAAAAAGCCAGTCCTATATTAATAAACGGGCTTTTAAGATTAGAATATAGAGGATATGACTCAGCAGGTATAGCAACCATTGAAAAAAATGATATATCTGTTATGAAAGACAAAGGTAGAGTAAAAAATTTATATAATTTAAAAGGAATTGATGATTTAACAGGAACAATCGGTATTGCTCATACAAGATGGGCAACACATGGTAAGCCATCAAAAGAAAATTCACATCCTCATATTGATAATAGTAAAACTTTCAGTGTAGTACATAATGGAATTATTGAAAACTATCATGAATTAAGAAAATTCTTAGGTGATAATGGTTATACTTTTTATTCTCAAACAGATACAGAAGTTATACCTAATTTAATTCATTACTATTATTCAAAAGATAATAACAATGATGAATTAAAATTTTTAAGAGCTGTAAGAAATGCTTGTAAAGAATTAAAAGGAAGCTTTGCAATAGAAGTTATATGTAAAGACTATCCTGACAATATGATTGTTGTTAGAAAAGATAGTCCATTAGTTATTGGTAAAGGTGAAAATGAGAATTATATTTCATCTGATATCCCAGCCATACTTTCTTTTACAAGATCTTTTTACTTATTAAACGATTTAGAATTTGTAATACTATCTAGAAATGATGCTAAATTTTATGATATAGATTTAAAACCAATAAAAAAAGATACTAAAACAATTGAATGGAATGCATCAAGTGCAGAAAAAGATGGTTATGATGACTATATGTTAAAAGAAATTCATGAACAACCAACAGCTATTCGTGAAACAATAGGTTCTAAACTATCTGAAAATGGAAAATGTGATTTTGAAGATTTAGATTTTACGAAAGAATACCTAAAAAGTTTAAACAAAATATATATAGTTGCATGTGGTACAGCTATGCATGCAGGTCTAGCTGGTAAAAACGCTATTGAAAAATTATGCAAAATACCAACAGAAGTAGATATTGCATCAGAATTTCGTTATCGTGATCCAATAATAGATGAAAAAACTTTATGTATTTTTATCTCTCAGTCTGGTGAAACAGCAGATACAATAGCTGCATTAAAACTTTCAAAAGAAAAAGGTGCAAAAACTCTTGCAATTAGTAATGTTATAGGAAGCTCTATTACAAGAGAAGCAGATTTTTCTATATATACACATGCTGGGCCTGAAATAGCAGTAGCCTCTACAAAAGCATATACATCACAAGTTATATTAATCACATTACTAGCTATATATTTCTCACAAGTATTAGAAATTAATAATGAAGAAATAAATAATTTAAAAATAGAAATTTTAGAATTACCTAAAAAAATAGAAGAAGCTTTAAAAACATCTGAAATAGTAAAAGAATTTTCTAAAAGGGTTTATCAAGAAAAAGACATTTTCTTCTTAGGACGTGGAATTGACGAAACAGTTGCAAAAGAAGGTTCTTTAAAATTAAAAGAAATTTCATATATACATTCTGAAAGTTATGCAGCTGGTGAATTAAAACATGGTCCTATTGCTCTAATAGAAAATGGTATAACAGTTGTAGGAATTATGACAGATCCAAAACTAGTAGAAAAAACAATTAGTAACATTCAAGAAGTTGTAACACGTGGTGCAAAAACTTTAATAATTACTAATCAAAATATTGACATTAACGGATTTGATATGGTTATTAGAATTCCAAATACCAGTCCATTCATATCTCCTATCCTTTCAATTATACCATTACAACTATTTTCTTACTATATTTCAAAAGAAAAAGGATTAGATGTTGATAAACCTAGAAATCTTGCAAAATCTGTTACAGTTGAATAGTAAAATATATAATATCTATATACAAATATTGAGAGAATTTTAATCAAAATCCTCTCAATATTTTATTTATATAAATTATCCAATTAACAATTTAACAATTATTAAGCACACTACTCCTGGCAATCCTAATAAACCGAACTATAATACTAGTAAAAATATTTAAACCTATATGAAATCCAAAATTACTTCCAATTAGATTAATAAGAAAAATTGTAATTCCACCTAAAATAGAATTAAAGACTAATTTTAATATTTTCTTTAATGGTACAATAAATATTCTTCCAAAAATAAATATGAAACAAATACATGCTAAATATGTAATAAGATTTCCATCCATTCTCTTTCCCCCATATCACGTTAGAAAATTCCTATTACATTTCTATGTTATTTTTGGGACAAATATTACTATCCTACTTCTTCTCCATCATCCCATAAAGAAAATTTTATATCATTTATCATATCTACTTCTATTCCTTTTGATTTTGCTATTTTTATCAAATAATTAAGTTTTGCTTGATTTGCTTTTATTTGATAAGTATAGTAATCTACTAAATCTTCTTTTGCATATTCAAAATTATTATTGGCTGCTTTTAATTCTTCTCTTGTCCTTATTATTGATCTAATTAATTCTATTTCCTTTTCAATTTCATTTTTCTCGATTATCTTATTTTCTCTTACATAAAATTCATTTTGCATAAAATCACCATATCTTTCATATTTTACAATTTATTATATTCATTTCAAAAAAAATTATGTAGTTAATCTCATATTTTTATTTATTTTTCCAAAAAGTCTTGTTTTTTTCGCTATTTTATAGGATAATATATATGTATGATTATATATTAAGAAAGGAATTTTCGATGAAAGTAATAGACAAATTTTTAAAGAAATTAAATACTGATAGAAATACTTTTGCAACATATATCTTAACTCTTGTAACTGTATATTTAGCAGTTGATAGAATTGTAGAAATGTTATTTATGATATTTACTGGTGTTTCATATTCATATTGGGGGCCAGTTGCATATACATTTGCATTAGCTTGTCCAATGCTTGCATATGCATTTTCACCACAATCAAAATTTGCAAAAACGAAACCCCAAAAAGTAACATTATTCTACATCTATGTAATTGGATTATATATTATAGCAATATCTATGTTCACACAATGGTTAAATATGGGAGCTTGGTTATTACTATTATCAGTTCCAAACTATACAGAAATAATTACAGAATTCTCTGATTTAGTAACACCTGCTTTTGTAAGTATATCTTTATACTTACCACTTGCAACAATATTCCCATTATTCAAGAAATTATACTTTGATGTACATGATAATCAAGATCGTTTTCGTTCTATCTGGGATTATGGTGGAATAAGTTTAGCAGATAAAAAAGAAGGACATGGACCATATACATGTGAAGTATACATATGTACAGATAATGAAAGCGGAAAAAAAATAGTTATGCCTGAAAGTTCTAGATTTCAATCACTATTTGTATGTGGTGGCTCTGGGTCAGGAAAGACTTCATTAGTTTATGAGCCATTAATTGCAAAAGACATTGAAAGAAAATTCTTTTTTAGAGAAGCTTCAAAAGAAATGGGATTTACTGCTTTAAAAACTAAAATTGCATATTTAAATAAGCCATATAACAATGAATATTTAAATCAAAACTTCCATTTAAATATGTTATCACCAGTTCAAGGTAAAGAATCGATATTTAAAGCTTATGTTAAAAAAATGATTTTATCATCATCAGGTGGAGAAACAGTATACAAAGATTTAGGATTAACAGTAATGGCACCTGACTATGAACTTATTGAACACATGACTGATGTATGTAAGAATTTTAGTATCAAATATAATATAGTGGATCCTAGTAATAATACATCAATTGGATTAAATCCATTTGTATATGATGATCCAAATAAAATAGCAATTACTATATCTTCTGTACTAAAAGCAATGTACATTACATCTCACGAAAATGTTGAAGAAGCTTATCGAGAAGATGTATCTATTCAAGCAATTGAAAATGTGGCTATCTTATTAAAAGAAATGTATCCAAGAATGAATGAAGGTAATCTTCCTAATATGGCAGATTTACTAAAAATGCTAACTAATTTTGATTTAATAGAAAAAATGTGTGAAATAATGGCACATGATGAAGAATTAAAAGAAAAATATGAAATCCAGCTTTCATATTTCAAGAAAAATTTCTACCACGATGCACCTGGAAAAAGCAATACTGAAAAGTATATTTATATAGTTGTTAGCCAATTAGACAATTTATTAAGAATACCTGGTGTAAAAAACATTTTATGCAATAGACATGAAAATATAGATTTTGACAAACAATTAAAAAACGGTGATGTAACTTTTATTTGTACTAGACGTGGAGATTTGGGAGCTGCCGCTCATAAGGCATTTGGATTATTCTATTTAGTATCAATGCAAGATGCTGTACTAAGAAGACCTGGAAATGAAAATAATAGAATTCCACATTTCTTATACATAGATGAGTTTGCAGATTTCATTTGTAAAGCAACAGAAGCAATGTTTACAATGTATAGAAAATATCGTGTTGCAACAACTATCTCAACACAAAGTTTATCACAATTAGAAGGACCTACATCAAGAGAAAATTACAGATCCACTATATTGGCAAACTGTGCTAGTAAGATATTTACTGGAAATGCAGATTATGATGAAATTGAATGGTGGGGAAATGAATTTGGTACTCGTAGAGAGTGGAAATATACAAACAGTATGGATATGGAAAAATTGGAATATGACAAAAAATATGGAAACGTTGAATGGAAATTTGTTCCTTACTTTAAACCAGGAAAACTTCAAACATTGCCACAAAAACGTTGTGCTTACAAAATTAGAGGTTCAAATGGTAAGCCAATGGTTGGACCTGGTGACTTCCAATATTTAGAGTCTAAATATAAAGAACCTCAAAAAGTTAAAATATTTGATTTTGGAAAATATTCTGACAGTGTAACAACTGCAACAGAAGATGATAATGATAGAACTAAAAAGAAATTTGATTTAAAAAATCTAGACTTTATTGATGAAAGAGATGAATTTAATCCAATTCAAACAGATACAACAGATTCTAAATATTTATTTGATAACGAAGATGCAATCATAGTTAATTTAAAAAAAGGAAATCCTAATAGCGATAAATAAAAATATAAAGATACTATAAATATATAGTATCTTTTTTATATTATTAAAAAGTAAGACCCATTAACCCTATTATTATTCCAGAACCAACTCCAATAGCATATAACAAAGCTGTAATCTTCAAATTTTGTTTTATTCCCTTATTAGCTTTAAATAAAACTGCAAGTCCCACTCCTGCTCCAACTAATAATCCTGAAATCATTGTCGCTGCTGAAATTACATTTTCTAAATACATTTGTGTTAATATAACAGATGAAGCACAATTTGGAATTAATCCTATAATTCCTGCTATAATTGGTCCTAATATTGGCTGATTTCTAAGGAAACTAGCTATTGTATCTTCCCCTATAAAATGAATCACTATATTTATAATAAATGTAACTAGAACAATAAAAATAAATATATTAATAGTATGTTTTAGTGCTGATTTTACAATCCCATTTTCACAATGGCAATGTTCTTTTTCACATAAATCAATAATTTTTTCTTCTTCTTGCTTTCCCTTATTAATTAGATGTAAAACGAAATCTATTACAAACCCTGCTACTATACCGATTAATAATTTGATACCTAAAATTTTTAATATAGTAGGAATTGGTACAGCTTCTGATATAAATATTGGTAACATTTCATCTGATGTAGATAAATAAACAGCAATTAGAGTTCCCAAAGTAATTACTCTTGCAGCATAAAGATTAGTTGCAGAAACCGAAAATCCACATTGGGGAAACACTCCTAATATTCCACCTATTAAAGGTCCAAATCTACCTGATTTTTTTATTGTCTCTTTTGTTTTTTCTTTTGTTTTATGTTCTATATACTCCATTATTAAATATGTAATAAACAAAAATGGTAATAATTTTATGCTATCTATCAATGTATGTTCTATTATTTCTAGCATTTCCTTTTTCCTTTCTTTCATTTTCTATTTTTTTATAATAACACATATTTTAACTTTTTTCAAGAATTGACTTATGTTTCCTATTTATTATATAATAAGAGTTATATAAATAATTTTTAAGGAGGTTTACTATTTATGACAAAAAGAAAAAAGGGTTATGGCTTGACATTAACTGTTATAACTTCAAAATCAGACGAGTTACGGAAAAAATTAATAGACTCTGGTTGTAATTTTGAGGAGATATCATCTCCTACTATCAGAGGTGTTAACTTCTTCAAAGTCTATAATTATAACAGATTGAAAACAGAAACAGCTGGATCTTTGTGTGATTTTTGTGATTCACTAAACGGAATCATAAAACACGACCATAGGTAGTAAAACGAAATCCCCGGAGTCTTATTCAACCGGGGATTTTTCTATTTACTTTTTATTATCTTCTTCTATAACAACCTGATATACAACCTGTTTGACCATTATTAGTATTATTTGGAATTACATTTATTCTAGCAGAAACACCATTTGCAAAATTCACAGTATTATTTGAGTTATCTGAACACGAATCATTACAGTTACAATTGTTGTTATTACAATTACTATTTATTGTTAACAAATCATTTACATTTCCATTACATCCATTACTGCTAATTGTAAGCAACTCTCCATTTCCATTATTTCGACAGCTACTACTTATTGTTAATAAATCGTTTTGTCTTCTAGCATTATTAGAATTATTATTACCACAACAACATCTTCTTATATTTGAATTATAAGTATTTAAAAATCTACATATTAAACAAGTTAAAAAAGCTGTAATAAAACTAATAATTGCATATATTATAGCAGCAACTAAAAAATTAAGATTTCCTACAACAAATGTTACAATTAAAAATATTGAAAATATAATTGCTGCTACTAATAATGGACATTTAAGTATTTTTTGAAGTGCTATTGATATAATAATTGTCGCAATAGGAAGAGCAAAAAATATTAATAAAATATTCATTTATAAATCATTCCTTTTTCTTATTATATTTTACTATATTTTATGCTTACTTCTATTTTTTTGTTAACTAAACTTATTAATATTCTACTCTTACTAAGTATAATCCTTGTGGTGGAAGCGTCTTTCCTGCATTTTCTCTTTTTTTAGATTCTATTATTGTTCTTATTTCTTCTGGTTCCATATTACCCATTCCTACTTCTACCAATGTACCTACAATAATTCTAACCATATTATATAAAAAGCCATTACCTGTTAACTCTATCCATATTTTATTATTTGGTTTTCTAATTACCTTAGCTTTATATATTGTTCTAATACTACTTTTACTACTTGTTCCACTTGCTTTAAATGCTTTAAAATCATGTTCTCCTTCAAAATATTTTATTGCCTGTTTCATTTTTTCTATATCTAATGCAATAGCAATATGAGTTTCCAAATTTCTATAAATAGCACTTCCATATTTAGAATTATCTATAATATATCTATATGTTTTTTTCTTACAATTCAATCTACTATGAAATCTTAGATCTACTTCTTCTGCTGATTTTATACGAATTGATTTTTTTAAATTAGTATTTAACGCTATTGGGAATTTTTCTATTGGAATATTAGAATTTGTTTTAAAATTTGCAACTTGTCCGAATTGCATGAACACCTGCATCAGTTCTCCCTGATGCCGTTAAATCTACATTTTCTCCTGTTATTCTTTCTATTGCCTTTTCTATTTCACCTTGTATGTTCAATTTGTTTGGTTGTTTTTGCCAACCATTAAAATCCTTCCCATCATATTCTATTTCTAATTTTATATTCCTCATACTAAATCCCTTCCTTTTAGAAACAAAGGATATCCATTGGATATCCTTATTATTTTTCTTGATTATCATTTTTTTCATTTTCATATTCTTCTTTTTTCTTTTTTAACTTTTCTCTAATCTTTTTCAATTGATTAGCTCTTTCTTTTTTTTCAACCGCAAATCTTTTTGTTACAATATTACTTATTAAAATCTTTTTCAATACATCTTCTCTAACATCTGCAATTAATGTTCCATCTTTTGCAACAGAAATTTTTCCTGTTTCTTCTGATACAACAACAGCTATACTATCTGATTCTTTTGATATTCCTATTGCTGCTCTATGTCTAGTTCCTAATTCTTTTGCAATATCTTTATCATCTGCTAATGGTAAAACACATGCTGCTGCTGCTATTTTATTATTTGAGATTATTACTGCCCCATCATGTAATGGTGTTTTAGGCTCAAATATATTAACTAATAATTGAGGTGAAACATCTGCATCCATTGGTATACCTGTGTTTACGATATCTTGTATTTTTATATCTCTTTCTATTACAATTAATGCACCTGTTTTTGCCTTTGATAACTCTGTTGCTGCAATTACTATTTTATAAATGTCCTCTTTTGTTTTAGTAGATAAATCCTTTTCTATTCCAAAAAACCTTGTTAGTTTATTTGTTCCCAATTGTTCCAGTGCTCTTCTTAATTCTGGTTGGAATATTACAATAATTGCAATAACTCCCAAATTCATTATACCTGTTAAAATCCAATTTAATATTTTTAAATTTAATAGTCCACTAATCCATGTTGTAATAATTAAAAGTGCTATACCTTTAATTAATTGCCATGCTCTTGACCCTTTTACTACTTTGAAAAAGCAATATACTAAAAATATAACTATTGTTAAATCAACTATTAAAGTTATTAGTTCAAATGGATTTTCTTGAAGTGATTTTATGTATGCTACAATATTTTCTGTATAAAAATTCTCCCAATTCATTCCTAAATTAATTATCATTTATTTCTCCTATTATATTTCTTAAATTATATCTTATATTCTTTATTTTACTATCCCATTAATGCATAAATAAGAGTAATTCCAGTTCCTCCTACCATTAATACAGCTAAAAAAGCAGCCATTATTTTTACAAATATTTGTCCTTTATCATAATGTTTTTGTTCTTTATTCTTCATTTTTTTATCTTTTTTCATATATTTCAATTCCTTTCTTTAAGTTCACTTTTACCTTTATATTATAACACATAAATAGTAATTTTCAAATGTTTTTTATTGGAATTTATTACTCCTCCTATATCTTAGTCAATAATTTCTATAATAGTATCTATCTTTTTTGTCTTTATTTTACTAATTTTAACTATCTCTTTAAATTCTTTAATTGCATTTTCAGCTTTTTGCTTATTATTTGCATAAATATATCCCAATATATCATTTTTTTCTATTTTTTCGGAAACTTTTTTATTTAATACTATTCCAACACTATAATCTATTTTATCTTCTTTTTTCATTCTTCCTGCACCTAAATAACATGCAAGTTTTCCTATACTTTCTGCATTAATTTCACTTATATATCCATCTTCATCTGAATATACAGGAACAATATATTTAGCTTTTTCAAATTTATCTGTATTTTTAATATATGATATATCTCCACCTTGATTTTTTATAAGTTCTAAAAATTTGTCAAAAGCTTTTCCATTTTCTATATTTTCTATCATTTTTTCTTTATTTTCCTGAATATTCTTTCCTCTTCCTGCCAATTTTATCATATATGCACCAAGTTCTAAAACTACTTCTTTTAGATCATTTGGCATATTTTTATTTAAAAAATTTATTGCTTCTATAACTTCTAAGTTATTTCCTACTGCATATCCCAATGGTTCATCCATATTTGTTAAAACACAAACTGTTTCTTTTTTTGCTAATTTTCCTATTTCTATCATTTCTTTTGCAAGCTTTGTAGCATTTTCTATGTTTTTCATAAAAGCTCCGCTTCCAACTGTAACATCTAATACAATCTTTTCAGCACCACTTGCAATCTTTTTACTCATTATGCTAGATGCAATTAATGGTATACTTTCAACACAAGAAATGCTATCACGAAGTGCATATATCTTTTTATCTGCTGGTGCTAAATTTAAAGTTTGTGATATTATACTTATTCTTACATTTTTTACATTTTCAATAAATTCTTTAACATTTATATCTGTCCTATATCCTGGTATTGATTGTAATTTATCAACTGTTCCTCCTGTAAAACCTAGTCCTCTTCCCGACATTTTAGCAACCGGTATATCTAATGATGCTATTATAGGCAATAATATTAAAGAAACTTTATCTCCAACTCCCCCTGTTGAATGTTTATCTACTATAATTTTATTTAAACTATCTAAATTCAAGATTTCTCCTGAATTTGCCATAGAAAGTGTCAAATCAGTAGTCTCTTTTTTTGTCATTCCATTTAGATAAATTGCCATTATTAAAGCTGATGCTTGATAATCCATTACTCTACCATCTGTATATCCTTGGATAAAATATTGTATTTCATCTTTTGATAATTCCCTTTTATCTCTTTTTTTCTCTATAATATCTAATATATTCAAATATTTTTCACCTCCGTCATGAAACAATGAAAAGTTTTACTTTTTAATATTTTTGGTAAAACTTCTTCTATGAATAGGACATAACCCATATTCTTTTATTGCTGCTATATGCTTTGCTGTACCATATCCTTTATGACTTATAAAACCATATTGAGGATAGATTTCATCCCACTGTCTCATTATTCTATCTCTTGTTACTTTTGCTATAATTGATGCAGCAGCTATATTGTAGCATTTAGCATCTCCTTTTATTATTGGTTCATATGGTATACCTCTTGTATTTATATGTTGCAATGCATCAACTAATATTAAATCTGGCTTTATATCTAAGCCATCTACAACTTCTGTCACACCTTGTTTTGTAGCATTTAAAATATTTATATTATCTATCACATCTTGTCCTATTATTGCAACAGAATAACTTATAGCCTCATCTAAAATAATATCATATAATTTTTCTCTTTTCTTTTCAGAAACTTTTTTAGAATCATTTACCCCTTCTATCATTGAATCTTTTGGCATTATAACTCCTGCAACAACAACAGGACCTGCCAAAGGTCCTCTACCAGCTTCATCTATACCACAAATATTATTAAATCCTTTTTCGTATAAATCTTTTTCTATTTCTTTTAGTTTTGTTAATCTCTCTATTTCTTTTTCTTTCACTTTATTATTCCTTTCCAACTTATAGACTATCTATTTGTGTTAACGAATAATTTCCTTGAAATCCTAATGTATTATAAATTTCAACTGTTGCATTTTGCTCATCAAATGAAATTATATATACTTCTCCATCAGAAAGTTCGTTATACACACCTTCTAATGCCCATAATGTATATGCATCTTTTGTCATAACATAAACATTATCTCCTGTTGGTATATTTGAACCTGATGGGATACTTACAGATGCTTCACTTAGTTTTTGTAATTTATTTTCAGTAACATATATATTTGTCCTTACTTCTAACATTTTTTGTGTTGATGTTGTATCTGTTAAGTTATAATCAAAATTAGGTCCTAATTGAAAATTAGCTTCTTCAACAAGCCCTCTCGCTTTTGCTTCGATTAATAACATATTTGTTCTCAAAGCCTCTAAATTTGCTCTTTGTATAGACTCTCTCCCATTATATATCGCTATTCCTGCAATAATTAATAAAATAATTATAGTTACCATTAAAGCAATCAAAGTTACTCCTCTATTTTCTTTCATTTTCATTTTTATCCCTTTCCTTTACTTTTGTTTTACTTATTATATATTTTTATCTGTTTTTTTTCAATACTTTATAATTCATTTTCAAGTAAATAAACTTAAAAAAATCCATTTTTTTTTCACATAAATTTCACAAAGCTATTGTATTATAATAAAAAAATAGGATAATATATAAATATATATATTAACCATTAATCAAATTATTAGGAGGTCTTTTTAATGGAAGAAAAAAACGTAAATGAAAACAATAAAAATCAAGAAACACCAAAAACATTTAAAACTGTACAAGATCCAAATACATACAAAACAGTATACAAAACTGATAAAAAAGAAAAAGCAAAAGTAGGTTTTGGAAAAAGTGTATTATTACCTTTTTTTAGTGGTGTAGTTGGATGTGCAGTTGTAATAGGTACATGTTTTGGAGTTCCTTCAATTCGTTCAAACATATTAAATACTGATTCTAACATTAGTAGAAGCAATTCAGGTACTGAAAACAGCGGGTATGTAACTCAAACATCTTTATCAAATTATTCAGACACAGCCGTATATGCTGCTAATAAAATTTTACCTTCTATTGTTGGTATTAAAGTAGAATATAGTGTTAATTCTTTAATATCTATGTTTGGAAGACAAAATCAATCTATGACAGCAGAAGCTAGTGGTTCTGGTATTATAATTAGCGAAGATGGATATATTTTAACAAATAATCATATTGTTTCAACATCTTCTGAGGAATCTTATTATGAAGTCTCAGAAGCAACAAAAGTTACAGTTACATTATTTGATGATGAAACAGAATATGAGGCTGAAATTATTGGAACAGATGAACAAACAGATTTAGCAGTTATAAAAATTGATAAAACAGGTCTTACAAAAGCTGAATTCGCTGATTCTGATAATATAAAAGTTGGAGAATTTGCAATGGCTGTTGGAAACCCATTAGGACTAGAAAGCAGCATTACTTGTGGAGTGGTTAGTGCTGTAAATCGTGAAGTAACTGATTCAGATGGAAAGACTTATACTTTAATTCAAACAGATGCCGCTATAAATTCAGGTAATAGTGGTGGCGCATTAGTAAATAGCGAAGGTCAAGTAATTGGTATTAATACATTAAAACTTCAAGGTGAAGGAATTGAAGGTATGGGATTTGCTATTCCTATAAATTCAACAGAAGATGTTACATCTCAATTAATCCAATACAGTAAAGTAAAAAGACCATATATTGGAATTACTGGTATGGATCTAGATGAAGAAACAGCAAAAGCAAATAATTTAGTAGAAGGAATATATGTTAAAGCAATTGATGATTTCTCTGCTGCTGAAAAGGCTGGACTAAAAATTGGAGATGTAATAATCCAAGCTGATGGAAAAGATATAAAAACAATGGATGAACTAAATGAAATTAAAAATTCTCATCAAATTGGTGATGAAATGACTGTTAAAGTAAATCGTGATGGAGAAGAAAGAGATTTAACTATTACATTAGGTGAACAACCTTAACAAAAAACTAGCAAAAGCTAGTTTTTTTAATAAAAAATTAATATTCTTTTTTCCTTCTTTTCACTTTAAGTTCACACAATGGACAAATTCCGCTGTTAAAATACAATCATAGTCAGTAAAGTAATACTGATTTGAAATTAAAAACATCCCCTTTTATTTTCAAAAGAGAAAACAGTACAAATTTCTGTACTGTTTTCTCTTTATTATTTTATATTATTACTAAATCCATTTCACTTGTAAAGTTCTCATTTCCATATGGATATATAATATATAATACATTATCTGTCAAATAAAACTGTTTTGTATTTTCAATATAATATTGTTCACTAGAAGTATCTCTACTATAAATATCATAACCTAATTGTTTTAAATCTTCAACTTTTCTTTGTTCTGACGAGATTTTAGAATTTATTTTTTCTTGAACTGTTTGTTTATTAACATACTCTATATCTAAAACTTCTTCTAATGATATTTCTTTATTATTTCTTAAATCATAATTATATGTCTCTATTATAACTCTTTGAGCACTTGAACCTTCTTTAAGATTTGATCTAATCATTAAAGATAATATATCTTGTTGAACATTTGCAACATATTCTACTGTATAAATTATATTTCTATTTTCACTTTCTAATACTTCATTTGTTTTATCTATAAAAGTCTGTATATCTTCATTATATTTATCTATTACTGGACTATCAATATTAATTTTAGGTATATGCACTTCTAAATCATACGAATTCAATTTACTTTCCTTTTTCTCAACATCAACATATACCAATTCTTTGCTTGCATCTTTTTTCTTATCTTCTCCTTGGTTTTCTTGATTTATTAAACTATTTGTAAAGATATTATCAAACTCTGCTTCCAATGCTTCTGATTGTTCTTCTGTTTTTTGTCCTAAATCTTCTTCTTTTGCTATTCCTACCAATTTAGAAATATCAATTCTTGCATAAAATTGAACATAAAAAGCAATTATAACACAAGCTATACACACTATCATAATTAAAATATATATTATTAATTGTTTCTTTTTTATCTTATTTTTCTCTGGTAAAACTAAATTCATATTTTCCTCTTTCCTTTTCCCTTTTTTATTATAACATTTAAGATTTATTTAATCAAGAAAATTCTAAATTTTATTGACTATTTCCAGTTTTTGAGGTATGATATTATAGATTAAATTTAAATAGAAATGAGGAATTTAAAGTATGTTATGTTCAGAATGTAATAAAAATCCAGCAATACTTTTTTATAAAAAAATAGAAAATGGCAAAGAATCCATGGAAGGATATTGCTATGATTGTGCTAAGAAAAAAGGGATTAACCCAAATGAAGTATTAGCAACACAAAATAATATTTTATCAAAAGATAAAGTAAATTTAAGTGATATGACAGAACAATTTGAAAGTATATTTAAAGATTTAGCTGAAAATATAAATTTAGAGGATATAGAAAATATAGAAGGTGCAATAACTTTTAATACACAAGATGAAAATGGAGATAAAGATGAAAACGCACCTAAAATTTCAGGTGCAGCAATACCATTAGGATCTATTTTTTCTAATTTTATGGGGCAAAATAACAAGAAAGATGAACAAGAAGAACCAAGTAATGGTAGAAAAAAAGTAAAAGTAGAAAAAAAGAAAAATACAAAACAAAATAAGAAAAAGAAATTTTTAGATACATATGGAACTAATCTAACAAATAAAGCAAAAAATAACGAGTTAGATATAGTTGTTGGGCGTGATAAAGAAATCCAAAGAATTGTTCAAATACTAAATAGACGTTCTAAAAATAATCCTTGCTTAATTGGTGAGCCTGGTGTAGGTAAAACTGCTATTGCACAAGGACTAGCAATAAAAATTGCTAACCAAAACGTTCCAGCTAAGCTTTTAAACAAAGAAGTTTACCTTTTAGATATGACTGCTGTTATTGCTGGAACTCAATTTAGAGGTCAATTTGAATCTCGTATGAAGGGAATTATTGACGAATGTAGAGAATATGGAAATATAATTTTAGTTATTGATGAAATCCATAATATTATTGGTGCAGGTGATGGAGAACATTCTATGAATGCAGCAAATATTCTAAAACCTGCATTATCAAATGGAGAAATCCAATTAATTGGTACAACAACTCTAAAAGAATATAGAAAATATATTGAAAAAGATTCAGCATTAGAAAGAAGATTTCAACAAGTTTTAGTTGAAGAGCCTTCTATTGATGATTCTATTGGAATATTAGAGGGTATAAAAAAATATTATGAAGAATATCATAAAGTAAAAATATCTTCTGATGTTATTCGTCAAGCAGTTATAATGTCTGAAAAATATATTCATGATAGATTTTTACCAGATAAAGCAATTGATATTTTAGATGAAGCTTGTTCTAGAATCAACCTAGAAAATAAAGAATTATACAAATTAGAAATGCTAAAACAAGAATTATCACAAGTTCAAGCTGAAAAAGAAGAAGTTGTAGCAGCTGATTCAACAGAAGATTACCAAAAAGCTGCTGACCTAAAAACACGTGAGTGTCAACTAATAGAAGAAATCGATAAATTAAATAGCAAAATGAAATTGAAACAACTTACAGTTCAAGATATTGCAAATGTTATTGAAAGTTGGACAAAAATTCCAGTTAAGAAAATAACAGAAGCAGAAACACAAAAATTATTAAACTTAGAAACAAATCTTCATAAAAGAATTATTGGTCAAGATGAAGCTGTAAGCAGTGTTGCAAGAGCAATTAGAAGAAATCGTGCAGGACTTCAAACAACAAAAAGACCACCTTCATTTATATTTGTTGGTCCAACTGGTGTTGGAAAAACAGAACTTGCTAAAAGCTTAGCATATGAAATGTTTGGAAATGAAGATTCTATTATTAGAATAGATATGTCTGAGTATATGGAAAGTCACTCTACCTCTAAATTAATAGGTGCACCCCCTGGATATGTAGGATATGATGATGCTGGTCAATTAACTGACAAAGTAAAAAGAAAACCTTACTCAATAATTCTTCTAGACGAAATTGAAAAAGCTCATCCAGACGTATTTAATATTTTATTACAAGTATTAGACGATGGAAAATTAACTGATAGTCAAGGAAATTCTGTTAGTTTTTCAAATACAATAATTATAATGACATCTAATGCCGGTTCAAATTTAAACAGCAACTCAATTGGATTTGGAGGACAAACAATAAACAAAAATAAAATAATTGATAGTTTAAAAGATGTATTTAGACCTGAATTTTTAAATAGAGTTGATGAGATTGTTGCATTTGATCCATTAACAAAAGATCAATTACTACAAATTGTCGATTTAATGTTACAAAATACTATCAAAGCTTTAAAAGATAAAGATATTAATATTGAAATTTCTAATGAAGCCAAAAATTATTTATTAGAAAAAGGTACTGATATAAAATTTGGTGCAAGACCTCTAAGAAGAGCTATTCAAAGGTATTTAGAAGATGAATTATCAGAAATGATTTTAAAAGGTGAATTATTAGATGGTCAAACAGTATATGTTGATTTTAAAGAAGATAAACTAAAATTTGAAATAAAGTAGGAGTAAAAAATGTTCAAAAATTTACCAAATATATTAACAATTATTAGATTTTTACTAATACCATTTATTATATTTTATATATTTACAGGCAACTACATTCTAGCTTTTGTATTTTTTACAATTTCAGGAATAACTGACATTGCTGATGGATTTATAGCAAGAAAATTTAATTTTGTATCTAATTTTGGAAAACTAATGGATCCATTAGCAGATAAATTAACACAAATTACAACACTTGGTTCTCTTGCAATTACAGATATTATACCTATTTGGATTTTAATTATCGTATTATTAAAAGAATTTATTATGATATGTGGAGCCTCTTTCCTTTACGGAAAAGATGTTGTAGTTTATAGTAAATGGTATGGAAAACTTGCAACTGTATTATTCTATATAGCAATTGTTTCTTCTTTAATTGCTAAACAATTTAGTTTAGAAGGATTCTGGCAAGAATTAGATTTTGCTCTATATTGCCTAGCACTAGTTGCAACTACTCTTTCTTTACTTATGTATATAAGAGATGTTTATCAAAAAGGTTTTATTGATAAGCAAGATTTAAAAAAAGAAGTTACAGTTGATAAAAAAGAAAAAAAACATAAATAAAAACCAAAAAGAAAAATTCCCTGATTTTAGGGAATCTTTCTTTTTTATGAAACTTTATTCTTCATCTTCTTTCATACGTATTATGCGAATAATACCTGCAACTAGGCATACCAGTATAATCAGAATATACAAGATATTATTTTCATTACCTTGCCCTAATGCACCAGCAGCTCCAATCATACCTCCTAATACAGAAAGAATTAAGATTTCCTTATGTTCCCGTTTCATATTTTTACCTCCTTGTACTACTCGGAGGCATACCCTCCGAAAATTATAAACTTCCCTTTGGGTACAGCATAAAGCTACTTTCATTATATCACATTTACATAATTTTTTCAATTTTATTCATAATCTTCAATCAATTGGTTCAATTCTTGTTTACCATTAACTTCTATTCCATTTTGAATTTGAACTTTATCTGTTTCAGGTAAATAATCAGTTGAAATACCCGTTTCCTCTAATAATTTTTTAGTTCCGTCATTTAGCCTTTCATATATAACAACTGTTCCATTTAGGTCTTTTACTAAATAATGTTCTCCACATTCCCCTTCCTTTTCTATATATACAACAACTTCATTACTTTTAAAAGTTTCAACCATATATTCAGGATACATCTCTTTTAATTCTTGTTCTGTTTTATTTACTAAATCTTCCGGTATATTATTATATTGACTTGTAATATGTCCACATCCTTTATAATATGTTCTAATAGTAAAAGAACAATTTGGAGATATCTTTTCTTCTTGTGCATCTGTTTCTAACATTTCAGCTTCTTGCATTTCTTCATATTCATCTGTACATTCATCTAAAATATTTTCATCTGCTACATTAGTTTCTACTTTTATTTCTTCCTTTTCTTCATTTTGATTTGATATTACAACCCCTGTTATTATTGCACCTAAAATTACTATTGCACATATTAAAGCTGTTATTATCTTATTCATATCAATTCCTCCATAAATACTTTTATTTAACTTTTTACTAGTATTTACAGAATTATCAAATTTATACAATTTATATCTAATCAAATTATTATGCTTTTATTGTTATAAGTTGAATATACAAAAAAGCTATACTAAATTTAAAGTATAGCTTTAATAATCCTTTAATAAAATTTCTTAATATCTTAGAAAATTCTTCTTGCTCCTACATAATTGTTATTATAATATCCTGAATTGATTGTATCTGTTGTGACTCCTCTTGATTTATTTGCTGCATGTACAATCATTCCTCCACCTGCATAAATCCCAACATGATTTATTCCAGATTTTCCGAACATTACTAAATCTCCTGGTTGTAGATTTGCTCTTGATACAGCTGTACCATTACTATATTGACCAGCTGCTGTTCTATTTAAACTTACTCCAAATTGTTTATATATATATGAAGTAAATCCTGAACAATCAAATCCTGTGCTTGGAGATGCCCCCCCATAAACATAATTATAACCTATAAATGATTTAGCTTTTGCAACTACCGCTGCACCACTTCCTGATGCTGTTGTAGTTTCATTTACTGTTGTTGTTTGCTCCTGAACTTGACTTTCTGTATTTGTAGCTTTTCTAACATTAGATGATCTTGATGTTTCTTGTTTTGATGCTGATAATAAGTTTGTCGCAATATAACCTTCTATTCCATTTACTTTTACTTTACTCCATCCAGCATCTTCTGATTCTACTACTACCTGTGTATTCATTTGCAAGCTTGTTACAATTTCAGACGATGTATTTGGCTCTCTTCTAACATTAACTGTCGCTTCTTTTATATACATTGTTTTAGTAGTATTAGCAGTACTTTGAGCTTGTTTCTCAGCATCTTCCTTTGCTAATCTTTCTTGCTCTTGTTTTGCTTGCTCAGCTTTTGTTAGAATATTTTCTTTTCTAATCCATCCTTTGATATTTTGTGTTTCAACACATACCCAACCATTTATGATTTCTGTTACATTAACTTCTTCATCTTTTTTTACTTCAATTGTTTCTGTTGCATTAATAACAGGAACTATTTTCAATCTAACATTTTGTTCAATAATATTTTTACCTAATTCTATTTCTTCTTCTGTTTGTTCAATTTCATTTTCCACATTCTGTTCTTCTTGTGTTGATGTTATATTATTTTCATCTTGAGTATTATTTACTTCCTCCGTAACAGCTATTAAATCTTGTCTTATATATCCAGTTATATTATCTACTGTTACTTTATACCATTCTCCATCTTTTTCAATAATTTCTACTTCTTTATTTAAAGAAAGTTGTTCTAATATCTTACTGTTTTCATCTGGTGTTTCTCTAAGATTAGCTGTTTCTACTGTAACTTTTGCCGTATTTGCAGCTAAACTCATATTTATAAAAAACAAACTAGTAATCACCATAGCTGTTACAATTAGTATGTTTCTTATTCCTTTTTTATTCTTCATTTTCATATTACTCCTTATTAAATAATATATACATCCTGTTTTTGTAACATGACTAGTATATAACACAAATAGAAAATTTGTCAAGTTTTTGAAAAAAATACCATATAAAGCTTGACATTCTAGCCTTCTTATAATATAATATTCTAGCAATTATATATTATATTATTTAAAACTTCTCCCCGGTGGTTTTAAATTAATAAATTTTATATAATGCATTTATTATTAATATAATTATTTAAAAAGAAATAGGAGGGTAAGTATTACCATGAATAATACAACATATAGTGCAAAAAAAGGCGAAGTTGAAAGCAAATGGTATATAATTGATGCAGCAAACAAACCATTAGGTAGAGTTGCAACAGAAGCTGCTAAATTATTAAGAGGAAAACATAAACCAACATATACACCTAATATTGATACAGGTGATCATGTTATTATTTTAAATTGTAAAGATGTTATTTTAACAGGAAACAAATTAAATCAAAAAATTTATAGACATCATTCAGGATACATTGGAGGAATGAAAGAAGTTCCTGCCAAAGTAATGCTTGAAAAAAATCCAGAAAAAGCAATGACTTTAGCTATCAAAGGAATGTTACCACATAATTCTTTAGGTAGACAAATGGCTAAAAAGTTAAGAGTTTATGCTGGAGCAGAACATGAAAATCAAGCTCAAAAACCAGAAGTATGGGAGGTAAAATAAGATGGCAAAAAAAGATAATATTGTTTTTTATGGTACAGGTAGAAGAAAAAGCTCTATTGCAAGAGTTAGATTAATAGAAGGTACTGGAAAAATTACTATTAATAAAAAAGATATTGATGAATT
>CALXKA010000023.1 GCA_944388765.1 uncultured Clostridia bacterium | reverse complement strand
GTAGCAATACTTGCTTTATTTCCACATGTTGCTCCCATCCATGAAATATCATGATTTCCCCATTGCATATCTATACTGTGAAATTTTTTCATTTTTTCTATTACTAAATCAGGATGTTTTCCTCTATCATAGATATCACCTATTATATGAAGATGGTCAATGGCCATTCTTTTTATTAAATCTGAAATTGCTATTATAAAACTATCTGCTTGATTTAAATCTATAATAGTATTAATAATTGCTTTATAGTATCTTTCTTTATCTTTTTCATTTTTTTCTTGTGAATTTAACAATTCATCTATAACATATTGAAATCCATTTGTTATTGCTTTTCTTACTTTTGATCTTGTATATTTTGAACTTATTTTTTTTGCGACTTCTATTAGTCTATATAAAGTAATATTATACCATTCGTTTATATCCCTTGTTTCCTCTTTTATTAATTTTAATTTCTCTTTTGGATAATATATTAATGTTGCTAATGTTGCTCTTTCTTCCTTATCAATTATGTTTCCATATATATCATCTATTTTACTTTTTATTATGCCTCCACCATTGTTTAATATATGAATAAAAGGTTCATATTCTCCATGAATATCACTTAAAAACATCTCTGTTCCTTTTGGTAAATTAATTATTGCTTGCAAATTAATTATTTCTTCTGCTACTTCATTAACATTTTTATATTCTTTTCCTAATAATTCTAAATATTTTAACTTGTTATATTCATTTTCCATTTTCTACATCCTTATTAATCTATATTTTCTTCAAATTTTTCTTCTTTCTTTGGTAAAAAACTTGGTTTGTATTTATCTAAAATATATTCTAGTTCTTTTGCAAAGTCTTTAAGCATAACTGTTTTTATTGTTGGATTTTTTCCTTTCAAATAATCTTCTATAATTTGCTTTAATTGTTTCATATTCTTCATTTCAGGTTCTATTTGTTTTGTATATCTTTCTGCTCTGTCTATAAGTTTTTCTTTAATTAAAACTATATCTTCATTACTTGCACAAGAAATCCTTTGGAATAGTTGGAATGGATCATAATATTTAAATATTGGTATATCCATACACTGCTTATCAAATTTTTCGTAAAACTGTTCCATTTTCATAGGAATACATTTCATTATTTCTTCTGCTTTTTCTTTATACATTTTGTCTAATAATTGATCATTTAATGTATTAAAATGTTTTAATATTTCATCCATATCTTCTTCTAATTCTTCTATTGCAATTTTTCCTAATTCTTCTTTTGGATTTGGACAATATTCTGATTTTACAGATGCTAAATTCATTCCTGTAAAAAATGTATTCTTCAAAGTTTTTAAATCATATTCTATTAATCCTTTTCTTGAAAAATAGCTAAAATATGCAAATATTTTTACTGTATCAATTAATTGTAATTTTCCTTCTTTTACATCATTATATACTTCTTCTATTACTTTTCCAAATTGATCATCAGATATTTTCCAATATTCTTCTGTTAAAAGTCTTTTATATGCTGGTAAACTTTCTGTATCTACTGTATTTCTTATTGTTTCCATATTTTCTTTGAATAATTTCATATCAAAAATACGAGTTCTTACATAGTATTCAATAAATTTAAAGAAACGATATTCTGATTTAAAGTTATAATAGTAATTATTATCAAATTCTTTTATATAAAATTGTCTGTTATCCATCAAGATTCTAGAAGATACTAATATAGATTTATATTCTTCATTATCTTTTATATTTACAAACTTATCTTTTGTTATTTTTCCAGCTTTTATTTCAAAAGATACTGCTATTGTAAATATTAGCATTGTTTGCATTACTCTATTGCTTGTATTTGGATATGATTTACTTACCATTTCATATATTTTTTTAAAATCATTTAATGCATGCTTTAAAATTCTTAAATTTCTTGTTCCGCTTTTATTAAAAGTTGATATTATAAATCCTGTGTTTTCTCTTAAAAATCTAATTAAATCTGGATTGTTTTCATATCTCATTAAAATTCCGTTTATGATATAATCAAATTTTGGAGCATATTCAAATGTTTCTCCTATTAGTTTTTCTTTTATTCTTTCATAATCATTTGCTTTATCAAAAACATGCTCTATTTTATCTCTTATTTTTTCTACCATTGGTTTATCTGCTTTATTTAATTCATTTTGCTTGTCTAATAAATATGTTGCAATAAAAGTTTTCATTTCAAGATTTGAACTTTTTAGTTTTGTTGATAATTCTTTTTCATTACATATTATTATGGTTTTTATATGATCATGTTCAACAAAATTATTGATGTATCCTAAAATGTCTATAACATCTACATTTGCTCTTTCTAAATCATCAAAACAAAGTACTTTGTCATCTGTTGAAAAGAATTCTGAATAATCAACTTTATCTCCATTTTGTGTTACTCCAAAGAAATTTGCCATATCGATTCCTGTTTTTGCATATTCAGGAATAGTAGTTTGTCCGTTATTATCCATAAATTTTCTTAAATTTTTATCCATTAATTGGGTTGTTTCAATAAATATCTTTTTACTTATTTCTTCTAAGTTTGATATTCCATATAATGACATATAAATAGTAGTATATCTTCTTCCATTTAATTGCATTGATTCTATTTTTTTTCTAACTTTATTATTCCAAAAATGTGTTTTACCTGATCCCCATTCTCCATTTATCATAACTGCATAATCTGTATAATCAGAGCGTATATAATCTAGAATACTTTCAACTAATTCTTCCATATTTTCCCCCTTGCTATTGTTCTATTTCAATGTTTTGCTTGTATTTTTCTATTATTTTGGTATTTTGATTAAACAAAACTGAATATACTAAATATTCTTCCCAAATTGTTACTTCACTCTCTTTTTTGTCTTGTAAATTACTATAATCTTTTAGATATATTTTTAATCCTTCTAATTTCTTATTTATTTCTTCTCCTTTTTTTGTTCTAACATATGGGCAATTTTGATTTTTTGCTATATATGTTATATATGAAGTTACTAATACAAAAGGATAACCTATAAATACAATCAATGATATTATGAGTATTAGAAATAAGATTATTGGTAAAATTCCCCCTGAGATGTTTACATTTCCCATTGAATTTGTTATAACAAAACATATTCCTAATGTTATAAACATAATAATTATCGATTTAAATAATTTCTTTTTCCTTTTTTCTTTTCCATTTTCTATATTTTCTATTAATCCTTTTTCTAATGCATCTTTTATTATTTTTTCTTTTAATTCCTCATCTTTTATCTTTATTTTATTATTACTAATTTTATCTAATATATATTTTTCATTTTCTTCTAACTTAATATCTTCTGTTTTTACATTTAGATTTTTTTCTATTAATCCTTCCTTCATTTTTATTAGATTATTTTTGTCTAATTGCAATAATGTCGCTATAATTGTACTTGGATATTCTATTTCAAAATTATCTATAAAAGATAATGTCGCTGGTGAATATCCTTGTAAAATATCTCTATAATAGTCTTTCGTTTGTTGGAAATCATTTTGACTTAATCTTTCTTTTTTATACATTTTTGTTCCTATTTTTATTCCTATATATATAATTATAATAAATATGTTTTTTATAATTGTAATAAGTATACTTGAAAAAATTAGTGCTAAAACTATTTGTATAAATTGAGTTGGTGATGCACTACCATTTCCTTTCAACCCCTCTATTATCACTTCAAAATCTACTACTTGCATAATAGTAAATATTGTTGCTGCTATCATGTATATTGTAAAGATAATATCTATGTTAAATATTTTCTTTTTTTTCAATTTTTCACTCCTATTTTATGCTTTCATTTTATTTTATGTATATTTTTTAATTTATTTCTTACTTGTTTAAACTTAGTTTATTGTATCATAAGATTTTAAATTTTCAAAGAAATTTTTATATAAATATGCTGTTTTACTAAATTTTAGTTTTTAATTTTTTCTTATTATTCCCTTATATGATAAATGTATAAATATTTTTTATTAGATTTTCTAGTTTAAATTTATAAAGCAGAACTTCGAATCTTTATTTTCAAAAATTGAAATTCTGCCTTTACATTTTTTTATTCTTTCATTTTAAATTCTAGACCTGTATTTCTTTCTTTACTATCTACGTTTTGTATCATAAAATCTATTATTTTTTGCGATCCTATTATTATCAATAATTTTTTTGCTCTTGTTATTCCTGTGTATAACAAATTTCTTGTTAAAAGCATTGGTGCAGTTTGTGGTATTACCATTATTACTACATCAAATTCGCTTCCGCTGCGCTTTATGTATTGTTATTGCATAGCTATGTTCTATTTGGTCTAGTTCTTGATATTCATACCATGCTATTTTTTCATCATCAAATCTAATTTCTACTTGTTTTTCTTTGTTATCTACTTTTGTAATTGTACCTATTTCTCCATTAAATACTCCACTTCCCATTTCTGTTTTTCCGTCTTTTTCTTTTTCCCAATATATATCATAATTATTTTTTACTTGCATTACTCTATCTCCTGCTCTATATACAGCTCCCATACTTGTTTTTTCTTCTCTATTATCATTGTTAGGGTTTAATTTTTCTTGCAAAGCTTTATTCAATTCTTTTGTTCCTAACAATCCTTTTTTAGTTGGTGAAAGGACTTGTATATTTTGAAAAAAATCGTAATCTTCATAATTTTTTAATCTTCCAGTGCATAATGATATTACTTGCAGTAACATTTTTTCTTGTGATGTTTCTTTTATAAAGAAAAAGTCTTGATTTCTTTCTTCTTCTATTTCTTCTGTCTCTTTTTGTATAAATGTTTCTCCTTTATTTACTTGGTGGGCATTTAATATTATTTTACTTTTTGCAGCTTGTCTAAATATTTTATCTAGATGAATAGTTGTAACTTTCTCTGAGTGTATTAAATCTTTTAATACACTTCCAGGTCCAACAGATTGTAATTGATCCTCATCTCCAACTAATATTAGTTTTGTACCTTGATAAATGCATTTTAATAGATAATTCATTAAAAACATATCCACCATTGACATTTCATCTATAATTATTAAATCTGCATCTATTGGTGCTCCTTCATAATTATTTGTATTTTTGTATAAACTATCTTCATCTATTTTTCCTATTTCTAGCAATCTATGCAAGGTTGATGCTTCTTTATCAGTAGTTTCAGTCATTCTTTTTGCTGCTCTTCCGAGTTGGTGCTGCAAGTACTATTTTTTTACCCTTTGCTTCATATATATCTATTATTGTTTTTATTATTGTTGTTTTTCCTGTCCCAGGTCCTCCTGTAATTATTACAACATTATTTTCATTTATTAGTTTTACTGCCTCTTTTTGTTTTTCTGATAACTCAATTTTTGATAACTTTTCAACTTTTTTTAGTTCTTTTTCTATTCCTGCTATTTTTTTCATATTTTTTGCATTTTGAAGTCTTTTTATTCTAAATGCAATTTCTTCTTCTGTGCTGTAATATGAATATAAGTAAACATATTCTTCATTTTCTCTTCTTTCTATTACAATTTCATTATTTGTACTTAAAGAAATTAAATTGTCCTCTATATTTTCAGTTGTTACATCTAAAAGTGAAATTACAAATTCTATTAAGTTTTCTTTTAAAATGCAACTATGTCCATTGTTTGTGCCTTTTATCAATCCATATTTAATTCCACTTTTTACTCTTTTTTCATTATCATATGCAATTCCTAAATCTAGTGCCATTTTGTCAATCTGTTTAAAATCTACACCTCTTGCAATATCTATTAATATATATGGATCTTTTTCAATTTGTTCTATCGCATTTACTCCTAAAAGATTATATACTTTTTTTGCATTTTCTGCCCCTATTCCAAATCTTTCTAAAAAGCCAACTATTTGCCACACTTCCCAATTTTCAATAAATTCTTCTGACATTTCTTTTGCTTTGCTTTCAGATATTCCTTTTATTTCTGCTAATCTATTAGGTTCATGTTTGAAAATATATATCGTTTCTTCTCCAAATTTTCCAACAATTCTTTTTGCTAATGCCTCTCCTATTCCTTTGATATTTCCATTTGCTAAATATTTTTCTATTGCTTTTGCTGTTTTAGGCATTAATTTTTCAAATGTATCTATTTTGAATTGTATTCCATAATCTTTATGTTCTACAAATTTTCCGATTAATTTTAAACTATCGCCTTCATGGATAAATGGTAAATAGCCAACAACTGTTGTTCGTTCTTCCTCTGTTTCAAATTCCGCAATTGTATAGCTATTAACTTCATTTTGATATATTATTGATTGTATTTCTCCTATAATTTCCATAATTACTCCTAATTTTAAAACTTTATATAGTTTATCATAAACTATATTTCTTTTCAAGAAAAATTAGTTGCAATTTTATTATGATACATATAATAGAAAAGACTAGATTAACTAGTCTTTCTTAACAAAAAGCACCATCCATAAAAAGGGGATTCTATCATAGTTTCTGGGTTTTCTATTAGTTGTCCATAACTATCTATATTTATAGGAACTTCTTTTGGAAATTTGTGAGACCATATACCAGATGTATCTTGTCTTAAAAAATGATAATATCCAGTATGTTCATCTCTTTGCAGATATATTTTAAACTCATATTCTTTTTTTATGCAATATTCTGTATCAATTTCTTTTATTTGATACCCTAAAAAACTTAATTCTTCTATTAGTGTATCTACTAGAAATTTATCTGAAACTTTTTCATTGCATCTTTTTCCTATAAAACCTCCTACTAATATAAATTGGTTGCAAAATAAATCTAATGCATATGGATAACAACCAGCTTCTATATATTCTTCCCATTTTTGAGGTTCGAACTTCAATTTCCGAAGTTCTTTTTTTGTTTCTTTACTCATTAGGTTACTCCTTTATTATGTTTGATAAATATATTTTATCATATTTTACATAATATTTCAATTTTATTCATCTGCTATATATATTCCACTAATATTTATCATCCAACCAGAAGTATATGGATTTTCTTTTCCATAAGATATTTTTAACTCTCCTTTTTGTAAAATTGCAAATGCTCCTTGTGTTTCATGCGAAGATTTTACTTCTTCAACAGCATAATATGCATCTAAAATATAATTTTCTTTTAGTTTAGCTGATTCTATTTTCATAATTGGTGTTGGTATGTCATTACTAGATGAAATATTGATTTTTGATGTATCAATTTGAATCTTCATATTAATAATTACTAACCTACCAATTTTTTTACAGTTATTTTTATATATTGATACACCTTCATATGGGATAATAGAAATATCTTCTATTTTAGGTTTGTTTTCATCAATTAAATCTTGAACATCTTCTATTGTTGTATATTGACTTTCATCTACTACTTTTTTATATGTATCATCTATGTCGTTTTCATTTACTTCATATGCTTTACTTATTTCTTCTAGTTCTTTTTCTTGTTTTGTATTTTTATTTATAACTCCAATATTAATAATTAATAATATTATTATAAAAAACATACATACTATTAATACAAATAAAGTAATACTTCCTCTTTCGCCATTTCTTTTTTCCATTTTATTCTCCTTTTATTTCTTATTTTAGACTTAGTATTACTTTTTAGTATATTTTTTGTATTTTATTTTTACAATATTTTTATTTGTTTTTATTTATATGTTTTTTACATAATTTATTCATTATCTTTTATTTGATTTATTTTTATTCTTTCAATATATATGTACCTAAAATTCTTATTCCATAACCAGATGTATATTTATTTTCTACACTTGTTGATAGACATAGCTCTCCATTTTGATTTATAGTTGTCCAATTATATTGTGTAGAATGACCATTTGATAAAGTTACTGTATAATAAGAAGATATACCTATTGTTCCTTTTGGTTTAGGAAATCCACTTGCTATTATAGTTTGATTATTATTATTGGTTGAAAGAGATAATTGGGAAGTATTTATAGTTACTCCCATATTTACTATAACTATGTTTCCTATTTGTACATATCCACCATTTCTATAACTCACTCCGTTTACAACTGATGGTTTGATATAGTCTGTTGGAAATAAATCGCTAATTTCTTGATTTACTATTTCATATACATCTCCTATTGTTGCATATTGATTTTCATCAACCACTCTTTTATATGTATCATCTATGTCATTTTCATTTACTTCATATGCTTTACTTATTTCTTCCAGTTTTTTTTCCTGATTTGTATTTCTATTTATAACTCCAATATTAATAATTAATAGTATTATTATAAAGAACATACATGCTATTAATACAAATAAAGTAATACTTCCTCTTTGGCTTTTTCTTTTTTCCATTTTATTCTCCTTTTATTTCTTATTTTAGACTTAGTATTACTTTTTAGTATATTTTTTGTATTTTATTTTTACAATATTTTTATTTGTTTTTGTTTATATCATTTTTACATAATTGCTTTAAGAATCATCTACGTTATCAATTATATCTTTACATTCTCTCCAACTTACTACTTTTAAACATTCATAATCATATGACAATTTTTTAGCAATCTCTTTTGTTTTATCTGTCGATTTCAAATCAGCTACTATTATATTTTTTAGATAATCTTCTTTGCCATATAATATTTTAAACAATGTTGATCTTAAAAATCCTTCTATTTTTTCCTCTTGATTTTTTACAGCTATAATTATATAAATCCCATCTGATTGCATTTTTGTATATGTAGTTATGTATATAATTGTTTTTATAATTTCAAATAGACCATAAAGGGCTAATGTCCAAAATATGGTATTTAATACAAATTCCATATCATGCCTCCTTATGGTCTATTATATGTTTTTTTATTTATTTGGTTACTTTTTTATTCATCTATGATATATGCACCTGTTATTATAATGCCATAACCTGATGTATATGTTTCCTCTCTACTTGTAGCAAGTAATATATCACCATCTATTACTCTTGAATATATGTTTTTTGAATTATTTTTATTTGAAGTACTTACTGTATAATATCCTGTTAATGCTGCTCTTGTTTTAGCTATTGGTAGTCCTTCTAATATTTTCGTCGGATTATTATTGTTATTTGAAATTGTTAATTTAGATGTATTTATAGATATTGTCATATTTATTATAACTAGGTTCCCTATTTTAACATAACCTCCATCATACACTTCCACTCCATTTACTGGTGTTGGCTGTGTATATTCTTTTGGAAATAAGTTAGTAATTTCTTCATTTACTATTTCATATACATCTCCTATTGTTGCATATTGGTTTTCATCTACTATTTTTTCATATGTATCATCTAACTTAGTTTCACTTACTTCATATGCTTTACTTATTTCTTCTAAATTCTTTTCTTGACTTGTATTTTTATTTATTATTCCTATATTTATTATTAATAATATTATTATAAAAAACATACATGCTATTAATACAAATAAAGTAATACTTCCTCTTTGGCTTTTTCTTTTTTCCATTTTATTCTCCTTTTAGTTAATAGATTTATATTACTTTTTAAGTATATTTTTTATAACATTTTTTTACAATATTTTATCTTGTTTTTATTTATACCTTTTTTACATAATCTTTTCTTAATGTTTAAAGAGTTAAATGATAAATTTCACTTAACTCTTTACTATAACTATTTTGTTATCCATTTTACTAAGTCTAAATTTGCTGGTTCTAAAAGCATTTCATGTCTTGGCATTACACGGAATGTATAGCCATAATTTCCTCCTGTTGTTAATTCTATTTTTGCTGTAAAATAATACTTTTTGTTTTCTTCATCTTTTTCTTCTAATTTCATAGGTATTATTGATACATTTTCAACTATACCATTTTCTAATATTTTTCCATAATATACTTCAACTGTTACGTTTTCTACATCTATGTTTGGTAATTCTACTTCACATCCAACATCAATGTTATTTCCTGCATCTATTGTTATATTATCTAAATTGTTTGTTTGAGTTATTTTTATATCTCTCCAATTGATATATAAATCTTTTTTCCAAGAATTATATGCTGCTACATTGTCTATATCATCATAATACTTTTTAGTTAAATTGCATAATGGCATATAATATTGGTTTGTGTAATCAACTAACATTCTTGATGTACTATATTTTCCTCCTGTTGTTATTATTGAATTTTTCATTATTTCAACCCATTTTTTTGATATACCGTTTTTGTCCTTATCATAATATGTTGGTATTATTTTTTCTTCTAGTGTATGGTACATACTTTGGCTATCTGCCATATCTTGTGCTTCATAAGAGTCATATTCTGCATTTGTTCCAATTGTCCATCCATTATTTTGAGTATATCCTTCTGCCCACCAACCATCTAATATACTGAAATTTATAACGCCATTTACAGATGCTTTTTGACCTGATGTTCCTGATGCTTCCATTGGTCTTCTTGGATTATTTAACCATACATCCACTCCACTAATTAGATATCTTGACATTGCTATATTATAATTTTCTAGTAGGAATATTTTTCCTTTGAATTGTGGCATCATTGATATTTCATGTATATATTTTATTAAGTCTTGTCCTTCTTTATCTGCTGGATGAGCTTTTCCTGCAAATATTATTTGTACTGGTCTTTCACTATTATTTAATATTTGTGTAATTCTTTCTAAATCTTTAAATATTAATGTTGCTCTTTTATATGTTGCAAATCTTCTTGCAAATCCTATTGTCAATGCATTTGGATCTAGTTTTGATGTTATTTCATTAATTTCTTCATAACTATATCCACAGCGTCTTAATCTTTCCATTGTACTTTCTTTTACTAGTTTTATTAACTTTATTTTTTGGTCTACATGTACATTCCATAATTTTTCGTCTGGTATATTTTTTATTTTCTCCCATACATAATTTTGGTGAATATTATCTTGCCAATATGGTATTAGATACTTGTTATATAACTCTTTCATTCTTGGTGCAAGCCATGAACATGTATGAATACCATTTGTTACATATCCAATTGGTGATTCATTTGCTGCAATATTTGGCCATACATCTCCAAACAATTCTCTTGAAACAGCACCGTGTAATTTACTTACTCCATTTTTCTTTCCAGCTATTTTTAGGGCTAATATTCCCATGTTAAATCCTTCTTCTAAGTCTGGTCCTGGCTTCATTCCAAGTTTCAAGAATTCTTCTCTTGAAAGTCCTAATCTTGGCCAGAAATCTTTAAAATATTTTTCTACTAGTGCTATTGGAAATATATCATTTCCTGCTGGTACTGGTGTATGTGTTGTAAATACTGTTTTTGAACTTGCAATATCTCTTGCCATATCAAAAGATATTTGTTTTTCTTTTATTAAATTCTTTATTAATTCTAAATTTAAGAATGCTGAATGCCCTTCATTCATATGGTATACTGTTGGTTTTAAGTGTAAGTATTTTGTTAATAATTCTACTCCACCTTGTCCTAAAACAATTTCTTGTCTTATTCTCATTTCTTGGTCTCCACCGTATAGTTGTAATGTTACATTCCTATCTTCTTGATGGTTTTTATCGATATCTGAATCTAATAAATATAGCTTTACTCTTCCCACATTTGTTTGCCATACTTTTAGGTATAGTCTTCTTTTTGGAAATTTAATAAATATTGTTAATTCTTCACCTTTATCATCTTTTACTGGATTTATTGGTAAATCATATAAATCTATTCCATTATTTTCGGTTTCTTGGATTCCATATCCATTTATTTTTTGTTTAAAATATCCATGTTTATATAATAAACCTACTCCAACTAATGGAATTCCTAAATCACTTGCAGATTTTAAATGATCACCAGATAAAATACCTAATCCTCCTGAATAGATTGGTATTGTTTGGTCTAAACCATATTCTGCTGAAAAATATGCTATTAAATCTTTTTTATTCTCTGGATATTTATTAGAAAACCACGTATTTTTACTATTCATATATCCTTCAAAGTTTTCTACTACTTTGTCATATTCTTTTAAAAATGTTATGTCCTTTGCTGCTAATTCTAATCTTTCTTGTGATACGTGTTTTAAAAATTTGATTGGATTTTTACTTGATTGTTCCCATAAATCTCTATCTATTTTTTGAAATAATCTTAAAAATTCTGTGTTCCAAGACCACCATAAATTGTTTGAAATTTCTGATAATTTTTCGATTCTCTTTGGTAATTGTGGGTTTACTGTTATTCTATTGAATACATACATTTTCCTTTGTTCCTCCTTTGTTTTTATCTACTTTATTTTCTATTTTGTGTTCTTCTATTTCTTTTGTTTTTGATATTTATATTATCTATTAAATAGTTCTATTTGTCAAATGTTTTTTATTGATTTCTAATATATTTATATTAATACGGGACGCATACAAAGATTTAGGAGTTATGCAACTATTTACATTCTAATATATTTATATTAATACTTATTTACAATGTATACAATTTAATACTGTAATAAAATTTACATTCTAATATATTTATATTAATACAAGAAAATAATACATGGCTTAAAAGGACTATTGTATTTACATTCTAATATATTTATATTAATACTGTATATCATCTCCACGCATCTTTGCTAAATCTTCATTTACATTCTAATATATTTATATTAATACAAAATAATTTCAATGTTTGATATGTTTTTGATTTAAATTTACATTCTAATATATTTATATTAATACAAAACAGTAGAATACATTGCTAATGGAGACAAAAATTTACATTCTAATATATTTATATTAATACGTAAATATTTATTACAACCAAATCCAGCTAATCCAAATTTACATTCTAATATATTTATATTAATACTTTTTTGTTCGGCTAAATATGCTTTAAATTTTCCTAATTTACATTCTAATATATTTATATTAATACTATATGCAAATGAATATTATCAGGCAAATCAACAATTTACATTCTAATATATTTATATTAATACCCGTATCTTGTAATTCATATTCATCTTGTAAAGGATCATTTACATTCTAATATATTTATATTAATACTATGGACGTAGAAAAATTCAGACTATAAGTTATGGATTTACATTCTAATATATTTATATTAATACCTTTTTGTATAAGAAAATTGCACTTTTCCACCATAGATTTACATTCTAATATATTTATATTAATACCCAATACAAAAACCCAATTAGAATCCATTTTCATATTTACATTCTAATATATTTATATTAATACTAATGAACAAAGAAAAACCAATGAACTTCTAATGTAATTTACATTCTAATATATTTATATTAATACACGATAAAAAATTCTCTTTAATTTATCAGTATTTTAACACATTAATCTGTCTATTACTAACATTTTATCAAAAATTTATATATATAATTATAGTTTTTTATAAAATCTTTCTAAATCAATTATTTTATTGTCTGTCGAAATATAAACTTTTTTCGTTTATTTCTTATCGACAGATTATAAAAAATTATCAGTTTTATCTTTTTCAATCTTTCCAAAAAATATTTTTTCCATCCATCTTTGATTTCTACTTTTGAATACAATTATACTATCTTTATCCTTTCTAATATATTTATTTAGTTCAGATTTTAATTTTATTAATTGAGATTCTAATAATTCCCCTTCAAAAACAGAATTTTGAATATGTACTAAATATTTCTTACAAGTTTTATACACATTTCTTAAAACTTTTTTTCCTTCTTTTTGTTCTAAATTTATATCATACACTAATATTACATACATAATTACCACCAAATTTTAAATCCTTCATATTTTTCTATATCTCCTAATAAATACTTTATTAGTTTATATATTTCTAATCTTATTAGGTATTCATATGTTACTTCTCTTCCTAACGTTTTATGTTTTATAGTAGTTTGTAATCTTTTGTCTATTTCTTTTGTTATTTCTTTTCTAGCTTTTTCTTTTATATATAAGAAATTTAAATTCTTTTCAAAGTCTTTTTCAGTTATCTGCTTTTTGTTTAATATAGAAAAAATCAGCCTATCGCCAATAATTGGTTTGAATATCTCTGCAATATCTAAACATAATGAAAATCTTCGTTCTGATGGTTCATGTAAATAACTTATAGTTGGATTTAATTGCGTTTTGTATATTTCACTTAATACTCTTGTGTATATAATTGTATTTACATATGATATAAGAGAATTAATTGCATTATCTGGTGGGTTTTTTATCCTTTTTTCAAATTCTATATTTTGATTTATAATAATGTTCCAACAGCTATAATATACTTTCCTAATATTCCCTTCTACTCCCATTATTTCTTTTATATCTTTGCATTTTTTTATTTCTCTTCTATAAAATTCTATTTCTTTAATATATTTATCTAATTCTTTTCCTCTATTTTTATAATATATTAAATTTCTATGTATGTTATATGATGCAGAGTCAATAAAAGTTTGTGCTATTTTTAATCTTTTTTCTTTATCTTCATAACTATTTACTTGTTTTATAAGTAGCTTACCAGATACTAATGATTCTTTTGGATAATATGTACCTGTATAAAAGCCATAATAATTGAAAAAATGTATGCTTATCCCATATTGAGTTAAAAAATTTAATAATGAAGTATTAAAGTCAAATTCTGTCATTACATATATATCATCTACTCTTTCAACTGGTATAATTTTTTTCGTATTATCTTTATATTCTATTTCTAATGTATTATCTTTCCTTTGTAATCTTCCACTTTTATATAAGTAATATGATTGTTTCATTTTTTCCTCCTACACATAACATAAATCAAAATATGCACATTTTTTACATATTTTAGAATTAATCTTGGATGGTGTTTTTTCTTCTTTTTTTATTTTTTCTACATTTTTTATTACATTTTTTAATATTTCTTTATCTTCTTTTTCTAATAATATTTCTTTTGTTTTTCTTAATAGAGGGTAATCTATTGTTGCTTTTATATTTTTTACCCCTCTTTGTTCTAGATAATACATATAATATTTTATTTGCCATATTCCTGCTTCTTCTATTGATTTTGTTTTCTTTACTTCATGTAATATTGTCCTATTTTTTATAAAATCTATATTTATAGTATTATCAATTAAAATACTCTTTTTTTCATTTTTATATGAATTTTCATCTAATATTTTTCCTATTGAAACTAATTCACTATTTTGTTCCATATTGATATGATTTACAAAATACCATAATTTTCTTTGACAAACAAAATAGTAATAAATCATTATTCCTGTAATTTGCATATTTGATATCACTCCTACAATACTCTTTCATCTAAGTCATATTCCTCATCTTTTTCTAATATTAACCCCACTTCTCCATTGTATTTTAAATCTGCAATTAATGTTTGTTTATAATATGGATTCTCGGTTAGTTTATCTTGTATTTTCCACTTTGTTTTTTCAGTTATTGATACTGTTAATTTATCTACTTTTCTTTTTAACTCACTTTTTCTTTTGTAATTTTTCTTTTCTTTTTCATATTCTTTAAATACATCTATATTTTGTTCATAAATATTTTTAGGAATTATATTTATATTTTCTATATTTCTTAATAATTTTTGTGCAATTTTTTTACTTGTTTTATAATCTAATATGTTTTCCAATGTTTTTATTCCAGATTTAAATGTATTTAAAAATTTTGTTCCTTCTAACATTTCTTTTGAATATAACTTATCTACCAATTCTACTTTTGTTTTTTCCTCTAATAGCTTTTTATCATATTTTTTTAATAATTCTATACTCTTTTTGTTTATTTCTTCATCATATATGTATTTTATTCCGCTTGCATTTTTTGTATATATGTATATATTTTCTTCTTTTTCTTTGTACTCTCTATTTCTATAACATCTACCTAATCTTTGGAATAGACTATCTAATGTTGACATTTCTGTATATAAATAATCAAAGTCTATATCTATTGATGCTTCTATTATTTGTGTTGTTATCCATATTCCCTTTTCGTTTTTATTATCTGAGAATTCTTTTATTCTTTTTTCCTTATTAATTCTATCATTATATATAAATCTTGAATGTAATAAATTAATATTTTTCGTATTATCTTTTTTTAGTTTTAAATATATTTCTATTGCTTTATTTACTGTGTTTACAATTATTAAAATTTTTTTATTTTTTGCTTTTTCTTTTATATTTTCTAGATTTTCTATAATTTCTTTTTCTTCTAATTTTATTTTATGTCTTTTTACTGTTTTTAAATATTCTTTAAATTTAAAGTTTATTCCTTTGTTTTCCAATTCTTCTTTATATATTCTTGGTAATGTAGCTGTCATTAGCATAAATTTTCCACCTATTTTGTTTATCATTTCTAGTCCTTTTATTATTATCGCTACTATTTCTGGTGAATACGCTTGAACTTCATCTATTATTATTTTTGAATAGCCTAATGTTGCATACATTTTTTCATATCCTTTATATTTAAATACAAAAGGAAATATTTGATCTATTGTACATGTTGTAATTTTTTCACATAAATTTTTTGATTGATTATATTTTTCTTCTTCGTTTTTAAATTCATCTTTTTCTTCTAAATATTCTATTGCTGTTGAATGTAATAATCCTATGTGCTTGTATCCGATTGTATCTTCAATTCTATCATATATTGCATTTATACTTGTCCTTAATGGTAATGTAAAAAAAGTTTTTCCTTCATTACTCCAATATAAAGCAGATTCTGTTTTCCCTATTCCTGTTGATCCTATTACTACTAAATTTTCATCTTTATTTTTTTTGCTAAATTCTTGTAACTCATTTGGCTTACTATTTTTGCCAATTATAAATTCATCTGTAAAATCTGCTATATTTTCTAATGTATCATCTTCTATTTTCAAATTGGCTGAACTACTATGGTCTAATCTATGTAATAATCCTTTTAAAAAGCAATATTCTATATATAATTTATCTTCTTGTTTTATTCTATTTCTCACATATTTGATAAATGTAGTATCTGGTTCTTCTTTTATTTCATATCTAAATTCTTTTTTTATTTCTTTTAATCTTGGTTTTATATCTTTTTCTATTATCTCTTCTACATATGTGCTACTTATTTCTTTTTCTTCTCTTTCATGATGATAATATATTGCTTGATACACTAATAACTTTTCCTCTTTTGTCAAATTATATTTTTCTGCTGGTACAAATATTGGTGATATTTGCTCATGTTTTATAACATCATAGCTAAATTTAGTTTCTATTGTTTTTTTCCCAATTTCATTTAATATTATATTTTGAAATGGAGTATATACTTTTCCTATATCATGATATTTGCATATTATTTCTAGTAGTTCCCAAAATCTATCTTTATTTATATTAATTACTTTTTCTATTTCTTTTATATATATTTTTTTTAATATCTTTAAATTTTTTAACAATTTATCTGTATGTTCTTTTATTGTTTCTAGCGGTTTAGATTTTGCATAATTCATAAATCCCTCCTAAAATTACATAAAAGCGTAATGCAAAATATTTTATATTTTACATACACTTTTATATTATTTATAGAAAAATATAATGTCTCCATCTTCATCTTTTTCTATTTCTTCTATTAAATTATTTTCATCTTTTTCTACATATTTTACATCTACTTTATTCCATTTTCTTAATTCATTTTTTATAGTATATGTTGTGTTTAATCTATAATTTATGCCTTCTAACATTTCTTCTTCACATATATGTTTTGGAACATATGCACTATATCTATTTATTTTTCCTTTTTCTACTACTATATCATTTACATATTTTATTTCTTCTATTTTTACCATATCTTCATTTCTTCCTATTGTAAATGTTTCTTTTCCGCCTATTATATTATTATATATTTTATCTACTATTTCATCATCTGCTTTCAAATGTATTAATAACTTTATATTTAGAAGCTGATGAACATTTCTAGGCATTGCTGTTACTTGTTTTTTTCCTTTAAACATTCTTAAATTTTGGTAATTACTAAATATACTTTCATAATTTCCTTGTACAGATATATTCATTGGAAAATATTCACCTGATTTTGCACCTATTATTTTATGAAACATTCCAATTATAGTTGAATATGGTGGCAACGGATATGTTTCTGCTACTTTAAATGCAAATGGCTTTTTATAGCATGCCGTTTCTTGAAATAGTCTTAGTTTTAAAATTTTCATTATTATTCCTCATATAATGAATATTGCATTATATGAATCTCCTTTCTTAATTTACTAGCTTTTATAATATTGGTCTACTTGATTTTCTAAATCTTCAAAAAATTCTTGTATATTGCTTGTATTAAAATTTTCTTCTATTTCTTTTTCATTTTTTAATATATTTTTTACAATTCCTACTTTTGTATCTTTTTTAATAGTGTTTTCTCCTAATTTTAAAGTCATTGTATCTTTTAATATTTCTGTATCTAATATAAATTCTCCATCTTTTCCATTTAATTTAATTCTTCCTAAGAAAAATGGTGAATTTATTTTATATAATCCTCCAATTACAAATATTGGACTTAAATTTTCTTCTCTTCCTCTTATTTCTCTGTTTAATACTTTAACTATTTCTAACAATTCTTTTACTCTTTTTGCTCTTGTTTCATTATCTAATTTAATTCCTTCATCTACTCCTATTTTTTCTAAATCAATTGTTATTGTATATGTATAAAAACTTAGATGCTGTTCTATATTTGCTAAGTTTGGGAACTCATTTATTCTATCTGCTAATCCCTTATTGTTTAAGAATTCTATGTCACTTTTATATTCCTCTAATGATATTGCATTACTTAGTCTTACTGCTGCACTTCTTATATTTGATCCTCCATCTTTATCTTCTGATTTTTTAGAAGTTTTCATGTATCCGGAATAAATCCATTTCTTGTGAATCTTTTATTGTTAATTCATCTTTGAATTGTACTGTTCCTTTTGATTTATCAACGACTTCTAAGTTCCAACCAAAAATTTTATTTCCTAATCTTGCAATATCGTATCTTATAGCTTGTCTTGATGCAAAAGTATACGTTCTTCCATCGCCTCTTGATAATTTTTTTAATTCAGATATATTTCCTATTCCTTCTCCATAGTTTAAACTTTGTGCTTTAAATATAATAGTTATTGATAATCCATTTTTATTTTTAACTTCATTCATATTATTTACCTCCATTATTCATCATTTTTATTTTCACTATTTTTTCCAAATTTATTAGAAATTAATCCTGATATAAAACTATATCCAATTGATTCAAAATCCAGATCTGTATCTTGCATTACTTGTAGAAATATTGCTGATACATCTCTTTCCATTGACATATGAATTCTTATCACTATGTCCATGAACTCTTTTTTGTTTCCAGCTTTTATACTGTTTAACATTTTATATGTATATCCATTTATTTTGTTTATTTCATTTTTTCTTTTTAATTCTTCATGTATTGATACACCTAATTTATATAAAACATACAATTTGTCATTGTTTTTCTTTATTGTTTCACTCACATTTAATTCCTCCCTTTTTAACAAATTTAAAAATAATCTTATTTTTGTTGCTAAATAACAATTAAACCCATTTCTGTTTTCTTTATTTAACTCTTCTCTTAGCTTATCATTTATTATATATTTTATATCTTTATTTTTTAATATATAATCTATAATTTGAAGTTTATATCTATAATCATTAATATATTCTAATGTACTACTAGCATAGTCTTTAAAAAACTTTGCCATATATCTTTTTATATTGAAATATTCAATTCTACTATATGCCAAATATTCAGTTTCAAATTCTACTACAAATATATTTTGCAATTTCCATTCACTTAAATTTTTTTCCTGTTCCACTATATTTAAAATTAAATCTGCATATGGATTATTTAGTGCTTGACTTGTCTTAGAATTTTGTGTTAAATAATTGTTATTTTTTAACAATTCATGTATATTTGTATCATAGTTTATAAAACAATTAACTTGTTTTTCTCTATATATTACTTGTCCATTTGCATTTTCTTTTGTAGTTTTAGAAATTTCAGATATTCCAGCTGGTATACAAAATAATATTAATTTGCAAACATCACATATTGGAAGATTTACATTTTGGTTCCAGAAAAAGTTTTTCATGTTATCACTACTTACTGCAAGAGGTATAAAATTTCCTTCTGTGTAATTGTTTGTTATCGATTTATCATTTTCACACATATAGCAATGTGAAAATATATTTTCTTTTATATATCTTTTTATATCTTCTAATTGCTTTCCTTTTTCTATATATTTTTTTAATAAGCTCGTATATACTTGTGTTATTTCTTTTGTTAGTAAATTACTTTTGATTTTTTCTTCTAATTTATTTCTTATTTCTTCTATTGTGTAATTTTCTTCTAAAATTTTTTCTAAAAAATCTGTTTCTATAATGTTACTTATATAGTCTTTGTACATTAATTCTTCCTGTTCTTCAAATGTTAATGAATTTTTTACTACGTTCAAAAAGCTTTGTTGACCAAAATATTCTTTACTTAGTATACTTTTAAATAAATTTAATGTTAATCTTTTATTTATACTATCTTTTTGTAATTCTTCTATTAGTTTTTGTTGTATATTTTCTAAATCTTTAATATCTTCTTTTTCTTTTATTTTATCTATTTTGTTATATTCATTCAACATATTTTCATATGTATCGAGCTCGTATTTTTTTATTTTATCTAATTGCGTTTTTATTATTTGTTTTATATATTTTTTCTCTGTTTTTAGTTTTTCTTGTATTTGCTTTTGCTCTTGCCTATCATCAGTATCTTTATTTATTTGTATTTTTATTCTTTCAAACGATTTTTCGATTCTTTCTTTTGTTTTATTTCCGATATTGTATTTATCAAAAAAATATTTAAAATATTGTTTATGAAAATTCTTTAATTTGCTGTTTTCAAAAGTTATATAGTTTTCATTTATTTCTACAAAATTATCTTCATTATGTTCTAAAATTCTTAAAAATCCTACTATACCACAATTAATAAACCAGTCATTTAAATGTATTTTTGTTTTCAATTTAACACCTCCTATCTCTATAAATGAACAGATTATCTCTCGATATCTCCATTTATCTTTATTTTTTATTTTATATTAATAAATTTAATAACATCTTTAATAAACA